>JAQBEG010000060.1:0-4159 GCA_032123985.1 Deltaproteobacteria bacterium | reverse complement strand
ATCGCCGCGAGGATCGGATAGGTCTCGGAGACGCAGATCGTGTCGTCGACGTTGACGCGAGCGAGGCGATGAACCTCGATGATCTGGAGCGGGGATTTGTTGACGAGAGAATTTCCGAAAACCGTGACGATGATGCCGTGTTCGCGGTAGAGCTCACCGATGATGGGCACCATGCCTTCGGCATGTCGCTGCTGCTGGAACCAATATCGGAGCGTCTTCTCAGACTTTTCGATGGCTGGATTCGTCACAAAAATCTCTCCCTTCGAAGTGGGGCAACGTAGGCAACTCAGGGGGTTGCAGCAACGAAACGCATTGCTGCGGTGGCCTCGCAGTTTCTGCGCAACTCGCCGAGAGCGCTGCTAGCCTGCGGCACTCAGTAAGTGGCCCATGTGCCGCGGGGGGTGACGATCTTTGAGCGAGAACGACGCGCCGTCCGGCGCGGCCAGACTGGGCGTTCTCTTCAGCGTGATCGTCGTCGACCTGATCGGATTCGGGATCGTCGTGCCGATTCTGCCCTTCTGGTCCGAACGCTTCGGGGCGAACGGCTTGCTACTGGGCCTGCTCGTCGCAAGCCATGCGGCCATGCAGTTTCTCTTTGCACCGCGCTGGGGGCGACTCTCGGACCGGATCGGTCGACGGCCCGTCATGCTGATCACGATCGCCGGGACAGCCCTCTCGCTGCTCTTTCTCGGGCTCGCGGATTCGCTGGCGCAGATCTTCCTGGCGCGGCTGCTCTCCGGAATCTTCGGGTCGAATATCAGCGTCGCCACCGCCTACCTCACCGACGTCACGGAAGAGGCGGATCGCACGCGATGGATGGGCATGATCGGCGCCTCCTTCGCGGTCGGCTTCACGCTCGGCCCGCCGATCGGCGGGCTGCTTTCGCGCGCTGGGCACGGGGTCCCGATGCTCGTCGCGGCCGGAATGGCCGCGTTGAATTTCATCTGGGCGGCAATCCAGCTTCGCGAGCCTACGCGACGAAGCGAACGCCCGGTCCCGAATATGACCGGGCGACTCGACGTGCTTCGCGATCCGGTGCTCGGACGAATTTGCATCGTCTACTTCCTGTTCAGCATGGCGGTCACTCAGCTCGAGACGACCTTCGCCTTTTTGATGTCGCATCGCTTCGGATACGACGCGTTTGGCGTCGGAATCATCATGCTCGCAATGGCGATCGTAATTGGCGCGATCCAGGGTGGCGGCATGAAGCGACTCGCTGCCCGCTATCACGAGCGCCGGCTCATCCTCGTGGGTCTCAGCCTGATGACCTTGGCGTTCTTCAGCGTACCGCTTCCCTATTCCATTGGTCTCTTGATGGTGCCCCTCGCGATCGCAGCAGTCGGCCGTGGAATCTCCCAGCCACCCATGATGAGCCTGGTCTCCCAAGGGGCCGACGAAGGCTCACGTGGCATTGTCATGGGTGTTTTCCAATCCTGTGCCTCGGCAGCGCGCGTCGTCGGTCCGCTCATTGCGGGGGCCCTCTACGATCAGGGCCAGGCCTTTCCCTATTGGCTCGCTGCCGTGCTCACCGCGATCGCCGCCCTAACAGCCATTCGAATCCGCGATCCTCTTCGATCGTTCTGACGAGCCGCAATCTGGGTTTCCCGCGATGAATTCGGTAGTCTCCGCCGACTTCTCGCATCCTGGGCCGCTACCGCATAGGAATTCAAGATGAAGCCAGAGGACACTCTGCAGGAAGCGCGCGCCCGCATCGAAGCATGTGCGAACCCCGATGCCCTCAAGGACGTCGAGCGCGAGTACGTCGGCAAGAAGGGCATCGTTGCGGCCATGCTTGCTGAGATCCCGAAACTGGCACCCGAGGAGCGCAAGGCTCACGGCCAAAAAGCCAATGCACTCAAGCAATCGATCCTCGAATTCGTCCTCGAGCGCCAGAAGACTTTCGACACGGGAAAGCTCGAGGCCGCGAGGCGCGCCGACGACTTCGATCCGACACTACCTCCGCCGATTGCGAAACGGGGCAGTTTGCATCCGATCACCCAGGTCACTCGGGAACTCGAAGACCTCTTCGTCTCGATGGGCTACGAGGTTCTCGATGGCCCAGAGGTCGAACTCGATCATTACAATTTCGAGGCCCTGAATATCACCAAGGACCATCCGGCGCGAGATTCACAAGACACCTTCTATTGCGACAAAGAGGGTCGTCTCGTGCTTCGAACGCATACCTCCCCCGTACAGATCCGTGCGATGGAGAAACGCGAGCCCCCCTTTCGCGTGATCGCACCGGGCCGTGTCTTCCGGCAGGAAACCACGGATGCAAGCCACGATCACACCTTCTACCAGATGGAGGGTTTGGTCGTCGGTCGTGACATCTCGGTCGCGCATCTGATTGGCGCGATGAAGACGCTGCTGCGCGGAATATTCGGTCGTGATCTCGACGTCCGACTTCGCCCCGGTCATTTCCCCTTCGTCGAACCGGGTTTCGAACTCGATGCGCGCTGTCCCTTTTGCAAATCGGGCTGCAGCGTTTGCAGTCGGACGACCTGGATCGAGTTGCTTCCCTGCGGCCTCGTTCATCCGAACGTGCTGCGCGCGGGCGGCGTCGACCCGGAGAAGTGGAGCGGCTTCGCCTTCGGACTGGGTCTTTCTCGTCTTGTCATGCTGCGGCATGCCATCGATGATGTTCGCCATCTTCTCGATGGTGACCTTCGCTTCCTGGAGCAATTCTGATGTTCGTCTCGATGCGCTGGTTGGCGCGCCATGTCAGCCTCGACGGCATCACCGCGGAGCAGCTCTGCGACGATCTCACATTGTCGACCGCCGAGGTCGAAGGACTCGAGCGATTCGCCCCTCAACTGCATGACGTCGTCGTCGGCCACGTCGTTACACGAGAAAAGCATCCGGACGCAGAGAAGCTCTCGTTTTGTAGCGTCGACGTCGGAGCCGACGCGCCGCTCCCGATCGTCTGCGGCGCACCAAACGTGGCTGCCGGTCAGAAAGTCGCCGTCGCGTGCGTCGGAACGACTCTCCCGGGCGACCTCAAGATCAAGAAGTCGAAGATTCGCGGGGTCGAATCCTTCGGCATGATCTGCTCCGCCCGAGAACTCGACTTTGGAGACGAGCACGACGGGATCTGGGTGCTGCCGGAGGACGCTGCCGTCGGTGCTTCGGTCGCAGACGCACTCGGTGTCGATGACTGGATCATCGAGATCGACAACAAGTCACTCACGCACCGACCGGACCTGTGGGGGCATCGCGGGTTCGCACGCGAAATCGCAGCGATCTACGAGCGCCCCCTTCTCCCGCTAGACACTTCACTACCCAAGACGGGCAACGCGGCACCCTATCCGGTTACGATCGAAGCGGATGGCTGCACGCGCTATCTCGGTCTGCCGATCGAGGGGGTCACGCCCGGCCCATCACCCGATTGGCTCCGCTGGCTACTGCTCGCGGTCGGTCAGCGCCCGATCGAACTGCTCGTCGATCTCTCCAACTTCGTGATGCTGGATCTCGGACAACCCAATCACGTATTCGATAGACATCGGCTCGCTGGACGCGGAATCGTGGTTCGCTGTGCGCGCGACGGCGAAACGATCGAGACGCTCGACGGGGAAGAACGAAAACTTCTTGCGAGCGATATTCTCATCTGTGCAGACGACGAACCCGTCGCGCTCGCCGGTATCATGGGCGGCGAAGCATCCAAGGTCGCAGCCGAGACGGATTCACTGTTGCTGGAAATTGCGACTTTCGATGCGTCAACGATCCGCCGCACATCCACGCACGTCGGCCTGCGGACCGATTCTTCTGCACGTTTCGAGAAGACGCTCGATCCAACGCTCCCGCTGATGGCGGCCGGCCATTTCGCGAATCTGCTCGTCGGAATCGCACCCGGGGCAAGCTTCCCCGCACCGATCACCGATGTCGGCCAGTGGCGCGACCCGACGTGCGAAATCGAGCTGCGCTGTGAGCGAGTGCGAATCGCGCTCGGCAAGCCACTTTCGAACGATGAGATCAGGAACATCCTCGAACGACTCGAGTTCGACGTCGAGACCAGTGGGAAAGGATCGGGGGATGGAGCCGACGATCGACTGCGCATCATCGTGCCGAGCTTCCGCGCGAGCAAGGACATCAGCATCGAACAGGACCTGATCGAAGAGATCGGCCGCACCCATCGCTACGGCAACATCGAAGAAAAGGCGCT
>JAQBEG010000059.1:0-10107 GCA_032123985.1 Deltaproteobacteria bacterium | reverse complement strand
CGCCTCAACCCGTTTGCCCAGAAATCCCCCCGCCCGGCCCGTCGTGGCCTCCGATTCGAGTCTGAGCCATTCGCGAAAACCGTGCCGTGCCGGAATCCCATCCCCCCCAATCCGCTAGTGGCGATTCGACGCTAGCGGCCGGGGTCGATCGCGCGCCCGCGCTTCAGGGCGATTCGGGAGACGTTTTCGTTGCCGATTTGCCAGGTGACGTTGAGCGTGACCTTGGCCAGCTTCCAACCGGTCGGAGTGCGGACGAGTTCGTTGATGTAGTAGCCGCCGATGGTCCAGCGGTCTTCGCCTTCTTTGAGGTCGTCGCCGGGTTCGCGGTCGATGAAGTGTTCGGCTTGCATGTTGGAGATGCAGGTGGCTTCGTCGCCCCTTAGATCGTGGACATGATTCGAGCTGGTGTGTTGCGTCGCTCTGAAGCCGGCGAAGAGGCGCTTCGCGTCGCGTACCCATCTTTCCGCGTCGTAGGGACCTGGGCGCAGGCCAACGGACTCGAAGTTCATTTCGATGGTATCCGTGAAGATCGATCGGAAGAGGGTCCAGTCGCGTCGGTCGAGGCCGGTTGCGTAGGCGTGCACGATGTCGCTGATGGCGGCTCGGTCGAGCAGGGATCGAATCGCGGACTCGTCCATCTCTCAGACCTCGATCTCGACCGCGTTCGCAATCACGAAGGGCAAACGTCCCGAGATCATGAAGTTCGGTTCGTCCGCACGGGTGGCGGCGTATTCGGGGGTCGAGCCCGAATCGCGCAGGGCATCGCTGTCTGCGAACCACGAAATCGGGATTCCATCGTAGACGGGTGTTCGCCCGGCCTTGTAGATTCCGGATCGCACATGGCATTGGACATAGCGGCGGTTGCCGGGAATTCTCGCGGCGATCGGCCCATGCGTTTCGCGCCAATAGCGCTGAAAGAATTCGGAGCTCACGTCCGGTCGCTTGTTCAGGAAGGCGATCATCTTCACGCTCTCGTCCGGGATCGCGCCGTCGACGATGACGACCTCGTCAGTGATGATGACACCCATGCTGTCGGGGTCGATGAAATTGACCTCGTCCGCCTGGACGGCCCGAAATTCTGCTGAGGACGCGAGTGCGCGCATCGCGTCGGTGTCATCGAAAGAGGCCTCCGCGACGCCATCATAGACGGGCTCGCTGCGACGGTAGGCGGAGGAAAGCGTGTGATTCTGGACGTATCGCCGCAGACCACTCTGGCGAACGACGAGTTCGGCGTGACGCGTACGCCAATGATGCTGGAACGCCTCGACCGAGATGTCGGCCTTGCGTTTGAAGAATGCAATGAGCTTGACCACGGCCTTAGCGACCTTCGGGCCGATAGAGCTTGATCGGGCGGTCCTGAGTGATCCAGTCCCCTTGTCGACTCCAGGGCCGGCCGGCGAGGGCCCCGCCGTCGACGACCTGCGCGTGGCCCGTGACCCATTCCGAGTCGTCGCTCGCGAGCCAGAGTGCCGCGCGCGCAATGTCTTCGGGTTGACCGACACGCCCCATTGCTTGCGTCCGGGCCAATCCGTCAGCCAGGCGTTTCAGCGACTCGTCGCTTGCGTCGGGTCGGCCCGCCGCCAGCGGCGTCGCGACGATGCCCGGACAGATGCAATTTACGCGAATGCCGTGGGCGCCGAGTTCGAGGGCAACCGAACGGGTCAAATGAATGACCGCCGCCTTGGCGACGCTGTAGAGATGTGGGGACTCGCCGGTCTTGAGCCCTGCGACCGAAGCCGTGCTGATGATCGAGCCGCCACCCTGCGCGCGCATGACGGGCGCGGCGTGTTTGATCCCGAGAAAGACCCCCTTCAGCAGCACGTCGAAGGTGATGTCGAATTCTTCGACCGTCGTCGTTTCGATGGATCCGAGGGCGCCACCAAACCCCGCGTTGTTGTAGATGCAATCGAGTCGGTCCCAGCGCTTCACGGCATCTTCGACGGCCGCGCGGACGTTGTCTTCCTTCGTTACGTCGACCGCACGAAAGGCCGCGGCATCGCCGAGATCTCTGGCCAGCGCCTGGCCGCGATCCACCTGGGCATCGGCGATCAATACGCGTGCGCCTTCTTCGACGAAGAGTCGAGCGGTGGCGGCACCGATTCCGCTTGCACCGCCGGTGATGATCGCCGTCTTGTCCTTGAGTCGCTCCATGGGCCCCTCTCGGTCGTGTAGGCTTGCGTCCGGAAAGGGTAGGCAGTCCGAGCGGCTTTATCAGTACCGCCACGCCGCTCGATCCTGCTTGAGATTTTCGCAGATCTTTTGACCTCAGAAGGCACGCTCGAGCTCTGCGACGAGCTATTCGCTCGGGATGCAGCACTCACCGTGGCTGAACCTCCCGCCTCCACTTCGACTCAGTCCTTAGAATGGACCTCATCTGGGACAAGATGGCGGCTGTGCGCACTACCACCGTCAGGCACCTTCAGGCATTGCATGACGCTGGGCAGAACCCTTGCAGCTCAGGTTGACTTCTCCGCCAGCTAGGCTTAGGGTGAAATCCAAACGTGTTAGAGCCGAAACCGTGACCTCTGGCTGAACGCAAACCAGTTGTCAGCAGACGGCATTGATGATATTCAACGGGCGATCAGTCGGATCGGCGCGCGAAGTCAATCCGACAGCGATGGTTTTTGTACTGGTCGTATTGCTCGGCATCGGGCCTGGCCTTGCCGCCGCTCACCGCGGCCGCCACCGCCCCTGCTGCAGTGTATGTGGGTCCGAACCTCGGAGTGGAGGACTCCGATACAGACGGGGATGGCTTCGCGGACTGGGTGGAGCTCCTCTTCGGCAGTGATCCGCTCTATGCCGGTTCCGTGCCGGGGGGAGGGTCGGCGCTTCAAGTTCCCGGCCTCTCTATCTTCGGGCTCTTGTTCCTCGCTGGCTTGTTCTCTCATCCCCTGAATTTGTCAACTCGTAACTCGTCGCGCGGGCCGCACGTCTCGGAGCGCCGGGGACTGGTGGCCTTCGGTTCAGGACAAATGTTTCCGTGCAGAGAACGTCTCATATTGCCTATCCACCCACCATGAGATCTATTTCTCACAAGGTTTCCGGGATCCACGCAACCATTCGTTGAACGAACGCGTAGTCTACGGGTATGCGGATTCCCGAGATCAACCCCGTCGGCGTACTGACAAGACCCGAGTCTTATGCCCAGGCTCCGCGCTCGTATCCCCCGCTGGTGCGCGTACTCGCAGCCGTACTCGTCGCAACGTTCCTAAGCGTTGTCGTCGTCACGAGCGCAGTCAGCCTCGGCGCGTATTGTCTGACGTCAGACGGCAGCAATACCCACGCACTATCAACCTCTTACCGATATGACCGGGACCTATCGCCGGCACACGGCCGCTGACTGCGCTGCGATCGAAAGGGAGGCGGCTCCTGGTCGTAACTATTCCGCGGGCACTCCGTAGTATTCGACATGCGCCGCGTGCTCTAACGGGAGTAGGATTAATGGATCGACGGCAATTTCTGGTGAGCTTATTCACGCTAGCGGGTGCCCCTCTGCTGGCCGCCTGTTCATTCGGACGGGGGACAGACCGTTCCGCGCCGCTTGGTATCCCGCTTGCGGAGTGGCGACAGCGCCTTGATCGAGATGTCTATGCGGTGCTCTTTGAAGAAGCGACAGAACGTCCTTTCTCGAGTCCGCTCAATCATGAGGAAAACGACGGCACCTTCGTTTGCGCAGCATGCCGCAATCCGCTCTTCGATTCGTATGCGAAATATGATAGTCGGACGGGATGGCCTAGTTTTTGGCAAATCATCGAAGGGAGTTTCGCGACTCGAGCTGACAGCCTGTTGGTCATGCCACGAACAGAATATCATTGCGCGCACTGCGGCGGACACCAGGGCCATGTGTTCAACGACGGCCCCAATCCCACCGGAAAACGCTATTGCAATAACGGTGTCGCGCTCGAGTTTGTTGCCGAGAGTGATCCACTTCCGAGTCGCATCGAAAGGGCATCGGTATGAGCGGACCCATCCGAATCATTCTTTCCCTCGTCACGTTGGCCTGCGTCACATTCTTTCTTGTCGCGCGCGCGGAGGACCGTCCGCCAGAGACCGCGGCTATGCCAGAGAACCTGCTAAAAGCGACGTTCGCCGGCGGATGCTTCTGGTGTATGGAACCACCCTTCGACAAACTCGACGGCGTGATTTCAACGACCTCAGGATATGCCGGAGGAGAAGAACCCAACCCGACCTACGACAGCGTTTCAGCAGGAAGAACGGGTCACGCCGAGGTGGTCCAGGTCGTTTTCGACTCGAGCCGGGTGAGCTACGAAGAACTCCTCTACGTCTATTGGAGAAACGTCGATCCCGTGACTTCGAATCGACAGTTCTGTGATGGCGGCCAGCAATATCGAACGGCAATCTTGGCCCACGACGACGTGCAACTCGTCGCCGCCGTGGCATCGAAGAAAGCGCTAGAAGCCACGGGTCGTTTCGATCGACCGATCGTCACTGAGATTGTCCAAATCGGACACTTCACTCCGGCGGAGGACTATCACCAGGACTACTACCAAAAAAATCCCATCCGCTACGGCTATTATCGGCGAGGATGTGGACGTGACGCGCGCCTCGAGGTGCTATGGGGAGAGGAAGCGGTAGGCGGAGAAAAAGGCTCGCACCAATAACGAACTTGGGCGTTTCCCCCACTCTCCCCAGGCCGTGGACGTTGAATCGAATGGGGCTTCCGCTGACGTCGTCTTCTCTTGCTACGAGCGACCGCGATGTCACACGTGGAATCGGTCCGAGATTGCTCGGCGGTGAACAGTGCGAATTCTCGGGCGCGATTTATAGGAGCCGCATTACAATCTGGAGATTACGATGGCAACGATCGAAGCCGCTTGATTCCACCCCAGAGAAAGAGGCCGAATAGCAGGTGGACGGCGATCACCGCGGGCCAACCGCTGAGATAGATGAGGTTGTTGGCGATGCCGCCCGCAAAGGGGCCACCATCGAAGGCCAGGCCGCGCGTGCCCACGAGCGCATTCGCCCAGGCCGGAATCGTAAAGCCCCAACCCGTAATCAATGCGGACCAGAACAGGGCGCGGTGCTGAGCATCGCTGAGAGTGAGCAGCGGTGCGAGTGCAGCCAGTCCCATCAGCAGAAGCCCATTCGTAATCCCCTCGAGGTGGGCCATGTTCCAGGCGCGAGACTCCCCGGGGATCTGAACGTCGATCGCTGGAATGATCGGGTAGAGAGCGATTTCACCGAGTAGATTGAACATGTACATCCAACCGACGATGACGGCCGTGATCCACAATCCGACACCGTGCACGATCAACTTGACTCGCATCTTTTCCGTCATCGAATTCTCCCGATCCATCCGGGAGTGTCGCTCCTTCCGAATGACGATGTGTCAGAGCTATGAATATTGAGCGAAGGGCGGAGGCATCTCCCTACTCGTCGTGTCGATCAGAGGCGCGAGGCTCGGGTCCTGGGCTTGGCCATAGCCCTCGATCCATGATCGCACCCATTCCGAATCGGGTTCGTTCGAAGGATCATGCCCAGGCAACGCGCTGCGAATGAGGAAGGGGAGCGCGTGTCGGCAGAATTGGGCGGCGCGACGCCATAGGCGAAGTCGCGATGGCCAACTCGTCCAGAGGCCATCCTTTTTCAACATTTGGATATAGCCGCGTCGAGACCACCGCATCACATCCAGCGAACCGACGAAAACACCGATCGCGCGCATCCAATATCCGGGGCACGCAGCCTGATACACATCGAATGCGACGCGTTTGTGCTCGGTCTCTTCGACCATGTGCCACAAGATGAAGGAGCTCACTCTCGGATCTGCATTGCGAAAGAGATCCCGCCGCTGCCCAACGAGCCAGCTCGTGACGCCGAGGGTCATGCTCTCGAAGCCGGCCGTATATCCCATCCGAAACTGCAACGATCGTCGCTCGCGCATCCGCGCATACGAGGCCTGCATCGCATTTTCGATCTCCGCCAGTTCGGGATAGCCCTTGGACTTGAGGAGTTCGTTATAGCGGCGATGTGCTCGAAAATGTTGGCCCTCCTGAGCCGAGAAGGCACGTGCATCGGCTCTGATCTGGGGATCGTCGACCAGCTTCACGGCTTCTCGCATGCAATCGATCAGAAAGGGCTCGAGATAGGGCATGGTCAGCGACGCCCCGTTGATCATATGGCTGAGTTCTGGCTCGTCGGGCTTCCAATGTGGGTCGATGTCGTCGGGAAACTCAAAGGGAATTTTTCGGACAACGATTTCTTCGGGCGTCCTTCGATCGTTCGATGCGTCTCGGCTCATGCTTCACCTTCCACAGGGGAAAGACCCCTCACCATTTTCTGCCTATCCGCCAGCGATCCGAAGCCCGTGCTCTCGGTGCCCTCGGCGCGATTGTCGACGATCCAGTCAGCGATTCATAGCTTATAAGGCTCTGGATTCCGGATCTTGCTGACAGGTTACATCCGATGGAACGATCGAGGTTCTATATCGCGGGGCGTCTCATTCAACGCAGGGGCTATCTAGGGTATTAGGGTATTTCGGCCCGTGAATCCCAGAGATCGCTAATCCCATCGTCAGAGTCAGGACTCCCGTGGCGCCGCGGCTCACGATGCTGCGGACGACTCCGGCTGGGACCCACCGACGGGTACCCGGCGTCGGCCTCATTGCTGGCTACACCGCAGCCACTTCAATCGCTCTGCGCCTTCGCGGGCGAGGCGTCGAGTGAGATTGCCGGCGCTCGTCGATTCGCAGAGCGCGGCGGACTGACCGCAGTAGTGAGGGCTGAAATCTCGAAGGCCCCGGGCCTCCGCCGCAGCGCGGAGGGGTCCTATCGCGGAGAATCCGAGCGGAAAATCGGGTGACTCGGCGGACATCGGCCCGAGCTCCTCGATGACTCGGTTCACGATGCATCTAGCAGGCCTTCCCGAGAAGACATTCGTGATCGCCGTCCGCCGAGCGGCATCCGATCGCAAGGTGCTGGCGGCCAGCGGGTTGAGGGTGGCTTCCTCGGAAAAGAGGAAGGCCGTTCCGACCTGAACCGCCGATGCGCCCAGGGCGAAGGCTGCGGCGAGGCCGCGACCATCCGCGATTCCACCGGCAGCGACGACGGGTACGTCGACGGCATCTGCGATCTGTGGGACCAGTGAGAAGACACCCAGCGCGCTCAGAGGATCGTCTTCGAGAAAGCTGCCGCGGTGGCCGCCTGCCTCGTACCCCTGCGCGATGACCGCGTCGCAGCCGTGGTCGACCAGCCAGACGGCTTCTTCGACGGACGTTGCCGAACTCATGACGCGGATGTCCGCCGACCGAAGGCGATCGACGAGGTCGCGGGAAGGCAAACCGAAATGGAAGCTGACGATCTTCGGTTTCAGCTCTTCGATGACACGACAGTGCTCGACATCGAAGGGCCGAACGGGTCCCATGGCGAGTTCTGTTGGCGGTGTTGCGCCGAGTTCCCGGAAGTAGCGCGAAAGCTCGCGCAACCAATCCAGATGTCGTGCCTGAGCAACCCGCGGTCCCCGATGCGCAAAGAAATTCACGTTGATTGGTCCCGCTGATCTCGCGAGCACGCTTTCGATCTCCGAGCGGAGCTCGGCCGCCCCGAGCGTGGCACACGCCAGGGAGCCGAGTCCGCCCGCTTCGATCACCGCGACGGCCATCGGCGTGCTGCTCGATCCGGCCATCGGTGCCTGAATGATCGGGAGCTCGATTCCGACCAGCTCGCAAAAGCGATCGTCAGGCCACATTCTTCTGGATCTCCTCGTGACGCGGGTTCGGCGTCCACGCGCAGCCCAAAAAGGCGTCGTCGACCGGGATCTCGAAGACGTTGCTAGCGAGATTGCTCAGCGTCTTGACCGAGACGCCGACTCCGCTAGAACGGCGAAGACATTCGGAATGAAACCGACCTGTGCCTCGACGGCGACGAGCAGGTCGGCGGACTTGGGGGAAGCGGTCTGTGTGTCGTGAATCGTCATGGGGTCCATCTCGTAACTCTCCTGATCAGCGGATCATTCCGCGGGTTGCGGCGGCCGGTGTTCGCTTTTGATTCCCGCGCTGCCGTGACTGCACCTTACGGCGCAGCGCCCTTCGAAATCGCTTCACATCCGGTAGTAACGAACTATGTTTTGTGAAGTTTGCAGCGATTTCGGGAGAATCCGGACCGATGTCGCGAGAGCGGCGCCACGGGGAAGCAGGCTATGGACTACGGGCAGTTCTGTCCGATCGCGAAGGCGACGGAGATCCTCGGCGAGAAGTGGACGCTGCTGATCCTTCGCGAACTCCTCATGGGAGGCACGCGTTTCGGCGAACTCCAGAGGGGCCTCCCCCTGATCTCGCCCGCCGTTCTTTCGAAGCGCCTGAAGAGCCTCGAAGAGAGCGGCCTGGTCTACCGACGACGAATCCCGAGCCAGCGGGGTTACGAGTACCTCGCGACAGAATCGGCCCGCGAACTCCAGCCAATCCTCTTTGCCATTGGGAATTGGGGTATGCGCTGGGCCCGGACACAGTTGTCGGATAGTGACTACGACGCCGGGATGTTGATGCTCTATCTGCAGCGCAGTATTCGACCCGAGAAGCTTCCGGGCGATGCGACCACGATCCGCTTTCACTTCGAAGATCTCAACGATACGCCCAACTGGTGGCTGTTGGTTCGCGACGGTGAGGTCGAGGTCTGCAATGTGGACCCCTGCGTCGACGTGGACGTCTATCTGACGACGACGGTACGGAGCATGACGGAAGTGTGGATGCAGGATCGCTCGTATCTGAGCGCCATTCGCTCCAATGACCTCAAGGTGACAGGGCCGCCCGTTTTGACGCGCAATATTTCGAGCTGGCTCGAGAGCTGTCCCTTTACGGCGGATGCGGCCGATGAAGCGGGGGTGTTGCCCGCGAACGAGCTTCGCCTGCGAAGCAGCTAGTACGGAGGTATGCCCGGAACGGGGTGCGTACGTCTCGATCGGAGCTTGGCTGTCATATCGTTACGTAGCGGTGGTGCTGAAAACGCCGCTTATTTTGCCTGTCCACTCCAGCCAGCGTGAGATCGATTTCTCACAAGGCTTCCGCGATCCACGCAACGATTCGTTTAACGAACGCGTAGTCTACGGGTATATGGATTCCCGAGATCAACCCCGTCGGCGTGGTTACCAGACCCGAGTCTTATGCCCAGACTCCCCGAATCGCCAGTAGTCAGCTGTTTCAGAGAATTCGTGGTCGACGTCCGAGGCAACCGGAAAACCCCATCGATCAGGGAGCGACGCGCTCGCCGCTCCCGCCGCATAGCAGGCGACGAAGCGTCTCCAGAATCTGTCCGGAGATCGCATCGGGATCCGTCTCATCCTTGCGATCGAGCAGCCCGGCCAGCTGGACCTGCAGGATGGCACTGACCGTCGGAGCGAGCAGATCGGGATCGGCCGGGAGGAATTCGCCCGACTCGAGGCCGCCGACCAGGATCTCGTGCACCGTGATCAAACCGGCTTCCCAGGTCGTCCGGGCCTCCTCACCGCGCGGGTTCAGCCCCCAGGCCTGTCCCTCCTGCAGCAGGATGCGGAAGAACGGTTGGTGCTCGATCAGGAAAGCGACAATGCCTCGAATTCCGACCTCGAACTTGGCCAGTGCCGCGCCTTCGACCTGACTGATGTCACCGATGGCGTTCAGCAGGTCGAGCCCGCGCACGGTCAGGATCTCCTTGTAGATGTCATCCTTGCCGGGAAACGTGGCGTAGAGCGTTTTCAGCGAAATTCCGGCTTCGGCAGCGAGATCCTGCATGGAACTCGTGGAAAAGCCCTTCTCAGCGAAAACCCGCTCGGCGCACTCGAACACCAGGTCGCGATACATGCGCTCCCGCGCCGCGGCCAGGTTCGATTTTGTTTTCTTGAGTCGCGCCAACGCTGCCTCCGTCCCCATTTGGATAACACAAATTTTCTCGGTCTTGTATCGAATGCAGAAAAGGGGGAATTGATCTATTGCCAATATGTATTCTAATCGTACACTTTGGAGAATAATGATTCTACTTGATTGAATCCCATAGGAAACATCCAGCATGACTCTCCCCAGCGCGACCCAGCTCAGTGATGGCGATGCCATCTTCCTATCGATGGAGAGCCCCAATTCCGGCGGCCATGTCGGCGCGGTCCTGCTCCTCGACCCCTCCA
>JAQBEG010000058.1:0-9387 GCA_032123985.1 Deltaproteobacteria bacterium | reverse complement strand
GACGACAACGAAAGCGAGCGCAACGAGTATCGTTCGCGTCTGATTGACGCCTTGCAACCTTTTAGCCATGTCGACCATATTGAGTGTGCCGGTCATCTGATACATCAGACCGATGCCGATCAGGAGAAAGGTCGCGCCGATCGTGCCCATGATCAAATACGAGAAGGCGGCCATCAGCGCCCGGCGGCTTCTTCCGAGCGCGATCAGGATGTAGGACGAGAGTGAGGAGATCTCGAGGAAGACGAAAACATTGAACACGTCGCCCGTAATCGTGACGCCGAGCAATCCCGTCAGGCAGAGCAACGCGGCCGCGTAGAAGAGATACCCTCTGCCTTCGGGGATCGCACGACGCGCCTGACCCGGACCGGCCGAAAAAATCACAGCGGCCATCGCGGAAACCACGACGAGCACCAAGGCGTTCAAAATGTCGACGCGGTACTCGATACCGTAGGGACGTGCCCAGCCGCCGAACTCGTAAATGAGGACCTGACCGTCGAGGACCTGACCAAGCAGCATTATCGAGATGCCGAAACAGACGAAGCTCACGAGCATCGTGAAGACGCGTACGAGCCCCTCTTTCCGAATCAGGAAGCAGAGGGGCGCCGCGAGTAGCGGGATCACGACCTGAAGCGCGGGCAGATGGAATGCGAGAGCGCTCAACTGGCCTGCCCTGCCATTTCGCGTTCGTCCTCTTTGCGATCGAGGCCGACAATCTCGTCCTCCTCAACGGTTCCGTACGCCTCTTTGATCCGAACCACGAGTGCCAATCCAACCGCGGTGCTTGCGACACCTACAACGATGGCCGTCAGCATCAATACATGGGGAACTGGATTCGAATAGACGATGTCGTCCCTTCCCTCGATCAAGATGGGCGCGGTACCGCCTACGATTTTGCCAATCGAGACGTAGAGCAAAATCACCGAGGCCTGGAAGATGTTCATCCCCATGACCTTCTTGACGAGGTTTCCACGTGAGATCGTGATATAGAGCCCGGTCATCATCAAAATGATGACAGCGAGATAATTCCAATGCGTGGCCGCATGGGTCAGGATATACATCATTGCCTCGACCGGCCTGCGAACGCATAGAAGATCGCGATCATGACGAAGGTTACAGTGATGCCCACCCCCAGTTCGACGATCAAAACGCCAAGGTGTTGACCATGGACGGGGTCGTGATGATTCAATACGCCATAATCGAGAAACTCACCGCCTAGCATCATTGAAGCCAGGCCTACACCACCATAGATCAGCGCACCGAGCGCGATGCCTATTTCGACGACGACGAGGGGGATCGCTCGCTGCAGCTCATCGAGACCGAATATCAATGCGTAGAGAATCAGACCCGCGGCAAATATGACGCCGGCCTGAAATCCGCCACCCGGGCCGTAGTCACCATGAAACTGAACGTAGAGCGCAAAAAGAAGAATGAATGGGACGACCGCCTTGCCGACGATCCGCAGGATGA
Organism: Deltaproteobacteria bacterium; assembly: GCA_032123985.1. Lineage (GTDB taxonomy): Bacteria > Myxococcota_A > UBA9160 > UBA9160 > UBA4427 > UBA4427. The sequence goes on along the minus strand of JAQBEG010000058.1, from coordinate 7,920 downwards.
CCGTCTCACGAACGCGCATCTTGATCGGAGCTTCGCTCATTCGGCGTTCTCCTCGTCTTTCCGTCGTCGCGCTACGCCACCACCGAGCAGCAAGATGGCACCCACCGCTGCGGTCAATACGACCGTCGTTTCCCCGAACGTGTCGTATCCGCGGTAGCTCGCCAGAACTGACGTAACCACGTTGGGGATCCCCATTTCGGCCCAAGATTGCTCGAGATAGTGCGGCGCAACATGGAGATGGATTGGCGCATTCGGATCTCCGTAGATCGGCATATCGAGCGTGCCATATGCGAGCATCAGCCCGGTCGCGATCACCACGAGCTTTGCCATCACGCGATGCTTCACTGGCGTCGTCTCTTCCGAAGAAGTGAGACCGAGCGCACCCAGGAAGAGAACGGTCGAAATTCCGGCACCCACCGCGGCCTCTGTGAAGGCGACGTCGACCGCGTCCATCATTGTCATCAACCCGGCGGCGATCAAACTGAAAATCCCGAAGAGCATTGCCGCTGCAAACAAGCTGCGCAGCGTCGTGATATAGATTGCGAGGCCGATCATGAACACGAAGAGCACCATCTCGACAAGAGAGCCCATGATCGGCGCGCCCATCAGTTCCCCCCTTCAATGCCAGAGACAAGCGGACTCGCTTGCGACGCATCCTCGACATCGGGAGCATCGAGTCCCTTCGAATAGGCCGCTTTGACGAGGGCATGCGCCGCCGTAGGACTTGTCACATATAGAAAGACAAGAACGATGCCGAGCTTCACGGAAATCAAGGTGAAACCGGCGTAGATGCCGAGTCCGAGCAGAATCAGCGTCGCACCGAGCGTGTCCGTGATGCTGGCCGCGTGCGTACGCGTATAGAAGTCGGGCATACGGACTACGCCGATTCCACCGATCACGCAGAAAATGCTCCCAGCCACCAGGCAGAACCAGATCCCAATCTCGCGTGCAACTTCCATCACTTGCCTTGATCATCGCTGGCAAGATTCGAAAACTTGCTAAAGCGAAGCAACGCGATCATCCCGGTGAAATTCATCAGTGCGTAGAGGAGAGCAAGATCCAGCCACTCAGGCCGCCCGGTCAGGAATCCACCAACAGCAATCAGCAAGACGGTTTTCGTCCCGAACATATTGGCAGCCAACACGCGGTCGAAGACGGTCGGCCCCATGAAGGCTCGCGCAAGTGCAAGAGCCATCGTTGTGAGCACGCCCACCATCGCGACGACGAACACATTCACGCTAGCCCCTCCCGCTTCGCAGCGTTCCTCTCGAGATGCGTGACGCGTCGGTCCATCTCGCCGCTCAGTAGTCCCTCGGCCGATTCGGTGGTCAGCGCATGCACCAGGAATCTTCCGTCCCGAACGTCGAGCGTCACCGTTCCCGGCGTCAGCGTGATCGAGTTGGCATAGATCACCTGCCCCACCTGGGTCTTTTGGCTCGCCGAAACGCGAAGAATGCGTGGATGTATCGGAAGCGTTGGACTCAGAATCACTTTCGCGACCGCTAGGTTGGAGAGAACAATCTCCTTGAGAAGCCAAGGAAGGTAGAGGAATACGGGCAATCCGAGGTGGGTCGGCAGAGCCTCATGGTCGAGTATTCGCAGATGCGCCGCTATTGCGACGACACCGAAGCAGCTCAATACGCCGTACATGATGAGAGTTGCATCGAAGTGACCCGAAAGCAGAAGCCACACGAGCATGAGATAGACGAACAGGATCATCGAGCGTTTCATCTGCTCAGTCCTTCTTTGCGATTGTACCAGCGTGCTCGCTCTACCATGTGAACATTAACACGAGATGATGTCCGGGGAACATACAAACAATCCCCTCAGCGCCGCGCCAAACCGCCCAAATACACGTTATGGGGCATTGACATACGACTCAGCCCGTACGCGAGGTGATGAAAACTTCACCGAATCGCGCGAGCGATTCAAGGTATGACGCGCGGCTCCACGTCGGCAGCCCAAGGCTGACCCATGTGACGCCAGCGGCTTCGAGCCCTGCAAGCTGCTCGTGAATTTCATCGTCTTCCGGCAGTGAGCGCACGTTCATCGGTAGCCCAAAGGGTACGAAGTTGACATCGAGCGGTGTGTCTCGGCCTTGCCCCATGGCGTACTCCCTCATCCTCGTGATCCCCGATCTCAGTTCGTCGATCGACTCGATTGCAGAACTTCGCACGGCACCCGCGTGAGCCGCCTGCAGAGGAAAGGGACTCCAACCCTCGGCGAAGTCCACCGCGCGCCGAATTGCCCGTGGACTATTGCCACCGATCCAGATGGGCGGATGCGGTCTCTGAACGGGTCGCGGTCGCATCGTATTGCCATCGGCCCTGAAGCCGGGCTTCGACATCACGACCGACTCCCCCGCCCACGCGGCCTTCATCGCCACGAGCGAATCGTCGAAATATTCGTTGCGCTCGTCGAAGTTTGCACCGAGCGCATCAAATTCACGCTCGAGATAGCCGGCCCCCGCTCCGACGATGACCCGCCCGCTGGAGACGACGTCGAGACTGGCGATAGCCTTCGCCACCAGGAACGGGTTTCGATACGGAAGCACGAGGATATTGGTGTGAAGCCTGATTTCCTGGGTCGCCGCCGCCGCGACGGCGAGCACGACGAAGGGATCGAATGCATGGTGCCCACCGTGTTCCAGCCATCGATCGCTCGGAAATGGATGTTCGGTCACGAAGCAGGCGTCGAATCCGGCTTCTTCGATCGCCCTCGCGATCGCGCTGATCGCCGCGGTCGTTCCGAATTCCTGTAGCTGCCCCACACGGTCGGTGGGAAGCTGGACAGAAAATTTCAATCGCAATGACTGACTCACCTAGTTTTCGATCGAGTGAATCAGACATGACGCACGGGATTCTTGGTTGTCCTGGTCAGTTGGCCGCAAGCAACGCCTCAATGGCCTCTCGCGCCCATTTGTAATCGGCTTTGCCGTTCGGCGCGCGCTCGACACGTTCTACCAGAAAGAGCTGCTTTGGAACCTTGTAGCCCGCCAACTTTTTCTTGGTAAATGCGCGCAGCTCGTCGGGCGATACCACACCGCCCGGACGTAGCGAAACGACACCGGTCACACGCTGTCCAAATTTTTCATCCTCAACGCCGACGACCAGACAATCGAACACGTCAGAATGAGTCTTGACTGCCTCTTCGACTTCTTCTGGATAGACTTTTTCGCCCGCCGTGTTGATGCAATTCGACCCGCGGCCGAGCAATGAAAGCGTTCCGTCGGCCTCTACTCGCGCCCAATCGCCCGGGAATGAATAACGAACGCCGTCGATTTCCCTGAACGTCGCCTGCGATTTTTTCTCATCCTTGAAGTATCCGATCGGCACCGCCCCGCCCGCGGCGACCATGCCTGTCTCCCCGGAACCCGGCTCGACCTCTCGGCCGTCCTCCGTAAAAACCCTGGTCGCAGCACCCATTGTAAACTTCGCGGTTTCGTTCGTATTTCCACGCGTCGTGATCTGGGTTCCCATCGAGCCCTCCGTGCTCCCGATCGCGTCGATCAACGTGAAATCGTGCCACTCGAGCAGCGCCTCTTTGACCTCGCTCGTCCACATCACTCCAGAAGAGATCATGAACTGCAGACTCGACAGATCGACCGTCGATCCGATGTCGCGTGCCTCTTCGAGCGCGGCCACAATGGGTTTCGCGAAGGCGTCACCGACGATAACGACCTGAGTCGGCCGTTCGCTGCCAATCTTCTGCAAGAGTTCCTTTGCATCGAACGAGCGTCCCTCGAGCATCACCACGCGAGCACCCGCACAGTGAGGAATCATCGCGCCCAACCACATCCCGGTCCCGTGCATCAACGGACAGGTCGGAATGGAGACTACACCTCGCCTCTCCTTCGTGATGGTTTCGACGAGCTTCGGAATATCGTGAATCGCCGGAACCCCCATGCCCAGCAAGGGAAAGATGAGTCCGACGAAAGACTGCAGCATGCCGCCCGTCTCGTACATCACACCTTTGGGCATCCCAGTCGTGCCGCCGGTATAGAGCATGTAGATGTCAGTCGGGTCGCGCGTGATCCGCGCGGCCGGATCGTGACCCGCAATCACTTCCTCATAGGCCAGTGCGCCCGGCAGTGATTCCCCGCCATCGTCGACCTCGATCCAAAGCCGCACACCCTTCGCCCTGTCCTTCACTCGCGCGACGCGATCCGAGAGGCTCGTGTGGAAGACGAGTGCCTCCGCGTCGGAGTTGTCGAGCAGATAGAGAAGCTCGTCGTCCAGATAGCGATAGTTGATGTTGATCGGCACGCCGCGAATTTTCATGGCCGCAAATTGGGACTCGAGATACTCGTTGCCGTTCCAGAGGTACATGCCGATCTTCGAGTCCGGGCCCAGGCCGGCTTCTCCGAAGGCCTTGGCGAGCCGCGACGCCCGATTCTCGTACTCGGTCCAGGTTCGACGATCCGTACCAGTGACGATCGCTTCTTCATCACCGATCTTGTCTGAAATCGATTCCCACAATGTCGCGTAGCTGAGTTCCAACGCAGGCTTCCCCTTCGCAGCAGTTCTTGAAGAATACAGGCGAACCGGGAAGATGCTGAAAAATTCCCCGCACAGCCACGGCGCCTGGGACGACCGACATGGGCTCTCTTCTACGAGGCGACGTCGAAGGCCTGCAGACTCGCCGCTCGTTCGCGCAGGAATTCGGGTCCGCCGAGCAGGTGTCGCGCGACACCAATGCGCTTGAACCAGAAATGCAGGTTCTGCTCATCGGTCCAACCTATGCCGCCATGAACCTGCGTCGATACGGAGGCGATCTCGCGACCGATTTCCGACACGTGGGCGAGAACGTGACTTGCCAGAAGCGGAGTCTCCTCGGGAAACGAATCGAAGCTATGCGCTGCGTACCAGAGCAGCGATCGAGCCGGTTCCAGTTCGGCGATCATCTCGGCGCACATATGTTTCACGGCCTGGAACGACCCGATCAATCGATCGAATTGTTTGCGCTGGTTCGCATAACGGACCGATTGCTCGATCATCGACTCGCAAGCACCCAGAATGTCGGCCGCGAGCGCAATGCGCCCGGCGTCGAGACCGCGCTCGATCGCGGTGCCTGCATTCTCGAAGATCGCCTCGGCCTCGACGTCAGAAAAAACGACCTCGGCCGTACAGCGAGTCTCATCCGTCGTGATGAGACGTTCGACCTGAAGACCCTTCGCATTCCGATCGACGACCGCCAACTTGTCACGATCGATCGCTACGAGAATCCGATCCGCACCGCAGGCGTCGAGCGCCATCATCGCCTTTCCGTTCAGGAGCTTCCCGTCCAGCCGGATGCCAGCGCCTTCTCGGATCGAGAAGAGTTCCGTCACGGCAACGCCCATCACGAGTTCTCCGGCTGCTATGCCGCTCAGCCATCCGGCACTCTTCGGACCATCGATCGCAGCAAGGATCGTCGGCGCGATGACCGCCGATGCGAGAAAGGCCGTCGGAGTCACTGCATGACCAAGCGACTGCGCGATCAAGGCGGCGTCGAGGAGGCTGAGCGCGCTCCCACCCGAGGCTTCGGAGACCAGCACGCCCGTTACCCCGAGTTCAGCCAGCGATCGCCAGATCGCTCGATCGTTGGGGCAATCGTCGTCGCGCAACTCGCGAACCCGTTCGATGGGGACAGTATCCGCCAAGAAGCCGCGGACGGTTTCTACCAGGAGGTCTTGATCTTCCGAAAGTCCGAAATCCATTCTTGCGCTCCGCTCTCAGGCCTTGGCCGGTTTGGGTTCACGCGGCAGCCCGAGGCCGCGCTCCGCGATGATGTTCTTTTGAATCTGGGCCGTGCCGCCCCCGATGATCAGACCAAGCGAGAAGAAGGAATGCGCCTGCCAGAACCCGCGTTCGCGTTCGTATTTCGTATGATCGTAGAGCGCGCCGAGTTCGCCCATCACGTCGATCGCGAGCGAGGCCATGTCGAAGTTGAGCTGGCAATTTTGAAGCTTGACAATGAGCCCTGCGACGCCTGGCGATTCGCCCTTCAGACTGCACGTCAGCATGCGCATCCCGTGATGCTTCATCGTCAGCATGCGCGCCTGGAGCCTCATTAGTCGATCGCGATAAATCGGACTCGCCATCACCGAAACGCCGTTCACGGTCTCCTTGTTCATCAGTCGCACAAGCCGAAGAAACGTCCCCTCGCCGTTCGAATTCAGCGAGTTTCGCTCGTGCTTGAGAGTCGTGTTGGCGATCTTCCAACCCTCCCCTCGCGAGCCGACCACATTCGCCTGGGGCACACGCACGTCGGTGAAGAAGACTTGATTGAACGAGTTTTCACCGATGTCACCGGACATCGTCCGCAGCGGCTGAACCTCGATTCCCTCCGTGTCCATCGGCAGCAGGATGTAGCTGATCCCCGAATGCTTCGGGGCATCCGGTTCGGTGCGCACGAGGACGAACATCATCTGGGACATGTCCGCAGTACTTGTCCAAATCTTCTGCCCGTTGATCAGAAAATCGTCGCCGTCCTCCGACGCCCGCGTCTGTAAACTAGCAAGATCGCTTCCGGCCCCCGGCTCGGAGTAGCCCTGACACCAAATGATCTCACGGCGCAGAGTCGGTGCGATCCATCGTTTCTTCTGATCCTCGGTCCCATGCGCGAGCAGCGTCGGCACGAGCATCGCCGGTCCCTGGGCATTGAATCCGCGACTCACCTGGGCGCGATTGAATTCCTCGTCCATGATGACGGTTTCGAGCAGATCGGGTTCGGCGCCGTGGCCGCCATATTCCTTAGGAATCGTCCGCGCCCAATAACCGTGCTCGATCTGAAGCGAGAGCCAATCCGAAATGGCTTTGGGCGACTCCTCCGACAAGGCGGCGGTCGGCCGGGTGGGCTTGTGGTCATCGAGAAACGTACGCACTTCCTTCCGAAATGCTTCGTAACGCTCACCGTATTCGAGATCCATGAATCCAGTTCCTCCGTGACAAGCCCAACGCTGGCCACCCGTAGCCGTTCGCTATTTGCCCAATCGGTAGCCAGGCTTCGGCGGATCGACCGGACCCCCTGCGAAGCACTGGGCGATCTCCATCCATCGTGTCGCAACGTCGCCGACGACCTGCAGATCCGTATCCTTGACGTTCCGAACCTGGGTCACGGTGAGGCAGAAGTCGACCGCACTGCCCTCGACTCGCTCCTGATCGCTCGGTTCGTTGTATTCCCAGATCTCGCCAGAAGGCGCGGTCAGCTTCAAATGGGGAGCCGGGCCCGGCACTTCGAGCTTTCGATTCACGAAGGTCCAACCGAAGGTCTTGACGCCGATCGCGACAATGTTCTTGATGCGATCCGTATGCGTACGCTCGACCTTCTTGAGGTCGTAGATCGCCTGGCTATGCGACCACGTCTCCATATATCGCGCGGTCGTGAACATCTGCACGCCCATATCCGGCCCGAACCAGGGGAGACGACGCTTGGGATCAGACTCGCCGAGCTGGGCGGCCATGTCATCGCCAAAGGATTTCCAGCGCTCGAGCAACGCCGGGGCGTCGTATTCACCGAGCGCCTTGCGCGTCTGTTCCCGACCGCTCAGCCCCGACTTCATTCCCTCGATGAGATCCTTCTGACAAATCGCGAACTCTTCCCTTCCGGCCAGCGAAGAGAGCGACACTTCGTCAAAAAAATGCAGATGTGCAATCACATCCCAGGGCGTCCAGTTCATGAAGAGCGTCTCGGCTTCCCAATCCTTCTCATCGAGGGTCTTCAGGAAAGCGTAAAATTCGTCCGTCTCGGCTCGAAGATCCTCGCTGATCTGCAATGTCATTCTGTGCCTCCTTCCTAGCTCGATCGAAGCTCTTCCATATAGGCGGCACGATCCGCGTCGTTCGCGAATGGAACGCTACAGACCACACGATCGACCAGACCGCCGTAACGCGCCTTGAGCACGCCTGCGACCTTCGCCGGCTCGGCGACGATCGCGAA
>JAQBEG010000057.1:0-3625 GCA_032123985.1 Deltaproteobacteria bacterium | reverse complement strand
CCGGCTCCGGAACGGGTGTCATCTCCGCCATCGAGAAGACCGTCCAGTCGTCCGTCCACTGGGCCGCAGTCGAATCGAAGGCGCCTCGATAGATCGCGCTCGAATCGACCGCCGGCGGCGATGTCGGATTCAGACCCCCGGCCATGGTGGCGTTGGCCGAGTTCGGTCGGAGATCGAAAATCGCCAGTGAAGAGTCCAGCTTGCCCGCCACACCGGTCGGCGTGAAGCTCGTGTCCTCCTGATAGAGACCGAAGCCCGGATCGTTCGTGCCATCGCAGCCGATGTTCCCACCACCATTCGCGAGTGCCGTCGCTTCGTTCGAGGGTGCCGCGGGAATGCCGGTCACGTCGTTGCAGGTCACCGTCGCCACCGCGAGATCCCCACTGGTGGCATTGTCGCCGGCCGTGAAGCCCGTCGCGCCGCCACCAGCGAGATCGATCCCCTGACGCCCGAGGGTGTTGTAGATGATGCCGTTCGCGAGGAGTCCCGCAAAGCCGTTTCGCATCTCACAGCCGTCGTTGTTGTTCGTGAATCCGTTGAACGTCGCGGATTGATTGCTGCCCGCAATGGTGAAGTTGTAGACATCCGCATTCGAGAACGGCACAGGCTGGCTGTTCAGGTCGAGAGCAACGTTGAGGCCAGGCGGCGTGGTCTCGTCCCAATCGTCACCGTCGAACTCACAACCCTTGTCGCCCGAGGACGCGCCGAAGTTGGATGTGTCGCCCTGGTTGAAGAAGGGCATGATTGCGACCATGAACTGATTGGTGCCGGTATAGCCCTGATCCATGTCGAACGAATCATCTCCAGCAAACACGACCTGCAGATGGTCGCCGTTCACCGTACCGCCGAACCATTCGATCCCGTCATCGAAATTGCAGTAGATCTCGATGTGGTGAAAGCTCGTTCCGTTTCCGACGCCAGCCATCGTGACACCGTTTAGCTCGTTGGAAGTTCCGATCTCGTCGCCCGCATGGCGAACCGAGATGTAGGAGAGACTTCCGGAGCTGTCCGCGACCGATCCGCCACCGTAGGTCGCGTCGACCTCGGGAAAGCCCGGAACGGTCAGACCTTCGACCGTGCAGGTTCCGAAGCCCGTTCCACAGGGATTGGTCAGGTTCGTCGGTGCGTTACCCAGAACGACAAGGCCGCCCCAGAGTGAGACGTTGGCATTGCCAGCCGTATCGAGGGGGGCCAGAGGGGCCGTTAGCGGCGTGTCATCATAGAAGATATCGCCGGAGACCCATGCGTCCGCAAAGTTGTTCGCGTCGTCATCGTCCGGAACCCCGTCATTGTCATTGTCGACGGCCGCGGTCGTCATGATGATGGGGTTGGCGGCGGTGCCGTTCGCGATGATCGTGCCCGATTGCGTGACGATCAATGCTCCGGGACTGCCGGCGATCACGCCCGCTTGGACCGCGGCGGTTCGCGGCTGGCCGCGAACGATCGTGCCCGCCGAGATCGTCAAAGTCGCACCGCTCGTGACGAAGATGGGCTGCTCGAGAACGACGACGCCGCTCCACGTCGTGTTCGTCGTGACGTTCGAGGAGACGACGGTCTGGGCCCCGGCGCTCGCGGCCAACAGGGGCGCCAGCGCTAAGACAAGCCATGCAATTAATTGATTTCGCATTTCTCTACCTTTTTGGTTTGTCATTGGTTTGGGTTGCAATCGAGGTCTGCTCCGAATTCTTGAACTTTCCTTCCGGAGTCGGCAGCAGGATCGCGGAATCAGATCTCGCCTTGATCTCGACTGCGTGACGATCCGGCGACTCACGAAATTGTCACCCGCTCGTCGCATGGGCCTCAAAACTCGTAGCTGTAGACCAGCGCGAAGGACCATTCGCGGCCCATTTTCCAGGATCGTTCGGTGACCTTGGTGTTGGTCTGCTGCTGGTCGTAGACGATCCGACGCTTGGAATTGGTCAGGTTCTTGACGCTCATCTTTGCGCTGAGTCCGCCCCAGATACGCTGACTCGCAATGAAATCGAGCTGATAGAACTCGTCCTGGTAGCGATCCAGTGTCATGGAGACCGGGACGCCGTTGGGACCGAGCGAGGCGGAGCCCGCGGCGGTCAGAACATCGCTGATCGCAAAAACAGCCAGGGTTGCCGTCGTTCCCCAATCGGGGTGATTGAAACTGAGATCGGCATTCACGATCCACTCGGGCTGGCCGAAGAGGCGCCTCGTGCGATTCAAACCGGTGTAGATCTCGACATCCGGAGCCACGACGCCGAAGAAGGCCCCGGCACGAGACAATTCGGCCTCGGTCCGATCGACCTTGGCCTCGATGTACGTGAAATTTCCGCCCAGCGAGAGATGATCGAGAATCTCGACGCCCGGAAAGTTGCCAGCGAGTTGACCTATGAACTCGAGGCTCTTTCGCGCTTCGACCTCGATGCCCCAGAGACGAGCCACGTCGGGATTGTTGAAGAAGGTGCGGAAGAGCGCGGCGCTCGCCGAATCGAAATCGAGCGGATTGCGCACGACAATGCTCTCGATCGGCTTGTCGATCGTCTTGTAGAACGCACTGAAGGCGATCAGGTCACCGAGATCCCCGCCGACATACTCCGCTCGAAAGTCATAGTTCTCGACGTCTGAGAGTTCGAGTTGAGGATTTCCGACGACGCGATCGTCGGTCCCGGGATCGACCGACACGTAGTATCCCATCTCGCGAAACGAGGGCCTCGCAACGGTTTGGGAGAAGGACGCTCGCAGGGTGAGCCCTTCGATGGGGCGATAGGCGAGCCCGACCGAGGGCAGGACCTTGAACTCATCGATCTCGCCATTCACGAGATCGAGGATCTGTTCACGCGTCAAGAGATCGACGAAGCCCGTATCGGGATTGATGGGTGTGTTGATGCCGAGGATCTGATCGTTGTAGAAGACGCCGGTCGGGTCGAAACTCGGAGACACCTCGCTTCCGAGGGCGGGGTCCGGATTGTCGCGTCGATCGAAGAAGAGATACGCGGTCGGGAAGGTGACGGGACGTACGAATTGCGTTTCTCCGGTGAAGGGTTCGTTCTTCGAATCGATGTAGATGTCTTCGAAGCGCACACCTCCGAGAATGTCCAGATCATCCCAGAAGGTCGCCTTCAGGCTGACGTTGCCGGCCGTGATCTCGCGCTTCGCGCGCGTCGTCGAGGATCGATTTGCATCGAGTGGATCTAGTCGATCGAAGAGAGAGCTACCCAGTTCGGGGAGCGTCGCCGAGTCGAGCGCCCATTGAGACAGGCCGGCGACGGTCACGGTCTCGACGAAGAATGCATCGACGTTGCGGTTGGATTTCTCCCACCAGACACCACCCTTCAGCTCGAGATCGATGTTGTCGATTGGCGTGAGGTCCTGGTCGAGATCCAGTCGGCCGAACCATTGCGATTCCTTGATTTCGTTTTGGCTCGAGACAATGCCCCCGGCGCTGCCGCTGGCGAAATAGCGGCCGGGACCCAGGTCGCCCACCTTCGCCGGGAAGCTCTCGGGGATCGGGATCCGCGATACGCCCGTTGGACAGTCGAACTGCCCGGAGAACCCACAGGGTTCGTAGAAGAAGCGCTGGCCGAGCGAGGTCTCGTCCTGCTTCGTCGTGGCTCGATTCGCCGCCCAACTGACGTCGAGGCCCTCGATCGACTCG
>JAQBEG010000056.1:0-4150 GCA_032123985.1 Deltaproteobacteria bacterium | reverse complement strand
GGTTCGTCGGTACTGCGTCAGCGCCGTGAGAATCTCAGCGCGAGATGCGTTGAACAGGTTCGTGACCTGGTAGCCATACTGAGTTCGGAGGACTTCGCCCACGGCCCTCGCGTCATTGACCGCTGTCTTGAGTTTGGGCAGATACTGGTACTCGTCATTGCCAATGACCAATGCGTAATACTCGCCGAGGCGAAGGTCATCTCCGATACGGCGGCTTTGGGTCCTTTGGGTCCTTTGGGTCCTTTGGGTCCTTTGGGTCCTTTGGGTCATTGGCGGCGGAGTTCGTGGCTGGGGCGACATCGAAGCGGATTGAGTAATAGGTGCAGGGGCGACGCGAGCGGGCGCAGGCGTCGCGGCCGTTTCGTATCGGCGTCCGTTGCGCTCGTCGAGCCCGCGGCCGATCGCGTAAAGGAGATTGGAGTCGCGTCCGGCCAACGCCTGCGCTGTCTTTCGGCGTGCAGGGGTTGCGTCGACGTCGGCTCCGGCGGCGACGAGAACCTGAACCGAAGCCGGTTTTCGTTGGCGAATTGCCACGTCCAGCACGGCGGTCTTCCACTTTGGCGTCATGATCTTGTTCGGGTCGGCCCCGCCGTCCGTCAATGCCTTCGTCTGGGCGGGCGAGCCATATAGAACCGAATAGAGGAGAGGCGTCTGTCCTGAGCCATCGGTGCGGTCGGGATCCGCTCCGGCTTCGATCAATTTTTGGATCAACTCAGCGGACCCGAAACGCATGCTTGCCCAGATCAAGGGTGTTCGCGTGCCTTTGCCCTTGCGATTGACGTCCGCGCCCTCCCGGATCAATAGATCGATCACCTCTTTTCGATCAAGGATGATCGCCAGCTCGGGTGCACTGCGCCTTTTGAAGTCGAGCGAATCAGGGCTATCGCGCTTAGCGAGATACGACTTGACGCCGGCGACGTCGCCCCGGCCGGCACTTCGCGCGAGACAGCCAAGAGCGCCGATCGAGATGAAGGCGAGTAGCATTGCGACAAGTACACCTTGCATCGTTTTCGGTGAAATGTTGCTGCTCGAAGGTCTGCCCACGAAATTGCTTCCTTGTCTCGCTCTGCTCGAACCCGAATGCCGTCGGCATTGACTCGAGCTGAAAATCGCAGGCTATAGAGGAAGTTGTAAGTTGGCCGCGTTTGTCGAGTGCTAGTGCCGATACTGGCCGTCTCTGAGTGCCCAAGTGGGCGAATTTCGTTTCGAATCTCGTTTCTGGCGGACCCGCTCAATGCCAAGCGAATTGGCTGATGAGTGCCCAGAACCGCTGCGCTCGCTTGGCGAGCGCTTCTGTTACCCTCGCTGCTGTCGTTCAGTTCGAGAAAGCCAAGATGATTCCCGCAGTCGACGTTTCCGCTCTTTTCGAAGCAAATGGACCAGATCGCGAATCGGTCGATCGTGAGATTTGTGAGGCGGCCTGCGACGTCGGCTTCATGACGATCGCCGGGTACCCGGCGATCGAATCGCTCGGCCAGCGAGCACGCACTTCGCTTCTTCGGCTCTTTGAAATTCGCGGGGCCGAACAGCGAATGCTGTGGAAGAAGAATTTCGCGCCCGAGAATCCCAATCTTTACCGAGGCTGGTTTCCGCTCGAATCCGGTGAGGCGGGCAGCCGAGAGGGCTTCGAGGTCGGTCCGGACCTGGTGCGTGAGCTGCCCGAGGATGGAGTCGAGGATTTGCTCTACGAGGCCTCGGTCCTTCCGCCCGAAGAATTGCTTCCCCGTTGGCGTGAGGACGCCGCCGGTTATTACCGCGGGATGGAATCGATCGGCTATGCGCTACTCGCGGCGCTATCGCGGGGAATCGGCATTCCAGAGAATATCTTCCGCGACGCATTCCAAGACGGAATCTCGACGTTGCGCTTGCTGCGCTATCCCGCTCGAGATTTGGAGGCGGCGCACGCGCCAGGGTTCGAAAAATACTTCACGACATGGCATGGAAAGCGTGTTGAGATTGTGTGCGGCGGACACGTCGATTCTGGGCTGGTGACAATACTCGCGCAATGCGATGCCTCGGGACTTCAGGCGAGGTCCACGGATGGACAATGGCTCGACGTGCCGGTGAAGGCCGACGCTCTGGTGATCAATTTCGGTGGTCTACTTGCGAGGTGGACCGGCGGGCGAGTTCGGGCCACTCAACATCGCGTTCTCTCGTTCGGCGAGGAACGTTTCTCGATTCCGTTCTTTTTCGAGCCTCGACCAAGTGCGGTGATTGCGCCTTTGCCGCTTGTTGGGGTCGACAGCTTCGAGTCGTTTCAGTTCGGCGATCATCTCTGGGCGACGACCACGAAGTTTCCGGAGAATTACGGCCTCGGCCATCTCCGGCCGGCCCGCGCGCCGTATTCGGATCCCTTCGCCAAACCCTGAGACGGGTGATCAGAACGACGATTTTACCGATCCACGCTCGCAGCAGAAATCGAAGAGTCCTGATTGGGATCGCTTTCAGCGGCGGCGATGGACTCCTCGTCCAGCGTCGTGATCTGCGCTTCGAGGATGTGCTGATATGCAAACATGGAAGGCCAGAGCTGGGCCATCGAGTGGTAGATGAACTCGAGACTGCGAACAAGTCGACTGCGTCCGGTTGACTCGAAGACGACCTCAAAGGGCAGGGAGGTGGCACGCTGGCGGAGGACGGTAAAGCCCGCTTTCTCGACTTCGCGTCGAAAAGTAGAGCCCGTGTAGAGATGGACGTGAGTTTCGTCGAGTACGCCGCGAGGACCGTACTCGAAGCGTCCTACCATCAGCGACATACGGTAGAACCAAAGCGCGATATTCGGAGTGGAGATGATCAGCTTGCCATCCGGCTTCAAATAGCGCCTGGCGCCGCGCAGTAGCTGGGAGCGATTCTTCAGATGTTCGATGACATCCGCGCAGACGACGTAGTCGAAGACTCGTCCGTAGGGCAGGTCGAGCGGAAGCTCCAGATCGTGCTGGTAGTAGTTCGCAAGCTCCTTGCTTAGGCGCTGACCCGGCCCTGCGTCGACGCCCGTCACGCGGACGTTCTTCTCGAGCAGGGGTCGTGCCAACAGGCCGTTCGAGCAGCCCAGATCGAGAACCGTGCTGCCCTCCGAAATCACCGAAACGATCTGAACGTGCGATCCGGTACGCGATCGTTTCAGGGTGTAGTGGATATCGCGGTCGACCAGGTAACGGCCATTGCGTGTCAAATGGACCTGGTGGAGTCGGTACCCGATCGCAGTCGCGCAGGCGAGGGCGTCCTGGGCGACGTCGGATGCATCGGAGGTATCGGCGGAATCGGTGTTCTCGTTGTGGTTTGCAAAGCGATCGTTCAGCGGCGCCTCGTGGATCGGGATTCCGAGGGCGCGCAGCTGGAGAATGATCTCGACATCGAATTGAGCATCATCCGCGTTGAGCTGAAAGGGAATTCGCGCGAGCGCTTCGCTCGGATAGAGCCGAAAACTCGCGCGGTAGTCGCGCAGCCGCATTCCGAGTATCCGGTTCTGGATGAACGTGCTCAGGCGATGAGGCAGTCGATGGAAGGACATCGCGTCGATGCGACGAAGACGGGTCGCGAGTACGAAGCGAGCCGGGTCGGACAGCGCCGACTGGATCATTTCCGGGAGCATCTCTGGCGGGTGGGTGGCGTCTCCGCGCATGATGATGACTTGATCGAAGCCCTTTAGGAGCGCATATTCGAAGGCGGCTTTGCGGACGGCACCGAACCCGGAATCACGCGGGGGGCGGTGGAATCGCAACTCGAGTCGACTTCCGGTCTGCAGATCTCTGGCCGCGAACATCGAGCCGCCGGCGGGGCGATCGAGCATGATCACGACTTCTTCGAACCAGTCTCCCAGCTCATCAGGGATTCGCGAGAGCGTCTTGCGGACGGCATCCGCGTTGCTGCAGTCGCATAGAAAGAGCGCGAAACGCGGCGCCGCATCGCCGAGTTCGGCGCGGCGCGCATCGATGGCGTCGATGGTCGCTGAATCGCCCCTTGCGTCGCCTATCAAGGCTCTCTCCTCGTTTTCGCTTTTCGTGGACTGGGCGGGAACCGCGATGGTTCAAGCTGTGATCCTGCGATGATTATAGGTGACGCGCGGCGTCCGGGCCGAGTCGGATTGGTGATCATCGCGGTCGGGGCAGTTTGTGGCGACGCTCATCGCTGGGTGCGAGGATGTGGCTGTGAC
>JAQBEG010000055.1:0-9622 GCA_032123985.1 Deltaproteobacteria bacterium | reverse complement strand
TTTCGAACGAGGAATATCGACGAGTTCGATTCCGCGCGAATGAAAATCCCGAACGTCACTGCGATACTGACTCCAGTCGCAGTAGGCGCGTTTGTATACGATGCGCCCTTTCTCGAGCAGACGTTTGAGAATCAGATCGATGTTGAGATGTCGCCACTTCGAATCTCGAGCGCCGATCGCCAGGTTCTCGTAATCGACAAAGACAGCAATCAAGGGTTCTTCTGACATTTCCGTCCAATCCCTGGCTTAGACCGCGCGGGTCAGCGTGTCCCGGAGATTCCACCGTCCACCGGTATTACCGTCGCATCGACGAAGGCGCCCGCCCGCGATGCAAGGAAAATTGCAATGCCAGCCATGTCCTCGGGTGAACCGATCCGCCCGAGCGGCACCATCGCGTTCATGGCATCACCAGCACGTTCGAGCGTTGCCCGCATCATCCGGCTCTGAAACGGCCCTGGAGCGACCGCGTTCACCGTGATCCGCTTGGAGGCGAGTTTCTTCGCCAGCACCATCGTCATATGGTGCACCGCCGCTTTGCTGGCCGAGTACGAATAGGTTTCGAGGGACGGGGCGCCGATTCCATCGATCGAACCGATGTTGATGACGCGAGCGGGATCTTCGTGACTCGCAGCCTTCTCTAGCATTGGTGTCAGCCGGCGCGTGAGCTGGAAAACACCCTTCACATTCACGTTCAAGACTCTATCCCAAGCGGACTCCGGGAACTCCTCGTAGGGCGCGCCCCAATTCGCCCCAGCGTTGTTGACCAGAATGTCGAGCTGCCCTTCCCGGCTCTCCATTTCATCGCCGAGCGCGTTGCAACCGGCCTCGGTCGAGAGATCCGCCACGATCGCCGAGCAATCGCCAACACCGCCGAGCTCGCCTATGCGCGCTTCGAGTTCTTCCTTCTTGCGCGAGGCGATGTAAACCCGTGCGCCGGCGCGTGCGTAGCCTTCCGCGATCATCCAGCCGATGCCGCTGCCACCGCCGGTCACGAGGGCGACCTTGCCATGAACCGAAAAAAGGTCAGTCATTTCATCTCCGCTTTTTCCTCATGGAGGGGCGAGGCATTCGAATTCGGGTCGAGTATAGGGGCGGCGACGCGATGCGCCCGAACCGATCACGAAGTCGCCCTATGCACCAGCCAAAGCGCGCGTTAGCCTCCAGCGCGATGTCGTCCGATGCGCCCGATCCCGAAGAACTGCCCACACTCCTTCCCGGTCACGCAACTGGCGAGGGCACACGAAGATTCTCGAAAAGGCAAAGCTGTGCAGACGATCACTTCGAGCGTCCCGACGAACTCTGGCTCTCGTCGATCGCTCTCGGCACGCTTCGCGGGGCGCCCGGCGGGATCGACGACCTCCTCTATCGGAGTGTGGTCGCGGACTTCCTCGAATGGTCGGGAAACGTCTTCAACACCGCTCTTTCGGATAGAACACAGACGAGCGAACGAGCGATCGGGCAGGCGCTTCGACGTGCCATTCGCGAACAGTCGACCGCGCGAGACGAAGTCGTCGTCGTCTCCAAGGGTGGCCAACTCACGCCCGATCCAGAGTTTGCTCGCAATCCGAACCTGGCGCAGCGCGATCTCTATTCCAGCTATATCGATTCCGGAATCCTCGACCCGAGCGAGGTGACGCGCGGACACTCGATGGCGCCGAGATTCCTGCTCGATCAAATTCAACGCAGCCGCCGCAATCTGGGCCTCGAGACGATCGATTACTACCTGATTCAGGAACCGGAGATTCATTTGCGTGCACTCGGCGCGGACGGATTTCGAACGGCCCTGCAAACGACCTTCGAAGCGATGGAGCTAGCCGTCTCGAAAGGATGGATCTCGGCGTACGGACTTTCGACCTGGGACGGTTTCCTGTTGCCAGACTCCGACCGAAGCCATCTTTCGATCGTCGACCTATTCGACATCGCCCTCGACGTCGGCAGCGCGGATCATCATTTGCGCGCGCTACAACTGCCCTACGGACTCGCGATGGGTGAAGGGGCCGTAGTCGAAAGTCAGCTTGGTCCGGATGGACACAGCCGCGCGATTCTCGACAGCCTGCAAGACACGGGGACTGTAGTTTTCGCCAGTGCGCCTCTCTATGGCGGTCGCCTCCTGGGCCACATCCCACTGTTCGTTCGTAATGCTTTTCCCGATGCACCATCGGATGCTACGACCGCTCTTCAGTTCGTACGCAGCACCGCGAACGTCACCACCGCAGTCGTCGGCATGCGCGAAGCCGCGCATGTGGAAGACAATATGCGTTTACGATCGATCCCGCGGGCTAAATCAGAACTCCCGGCTCGCCTATTTGCGGCGGCGCACGATCAGAGCACTGCACAGGCCTGAGTGGCGTCGGGGCACTCAATCCCGCGTGCAGACTCGTCGTCGCGCCGACTGAATATACGCTGCCGACGATTCAGTACAGTTCTGTCATGTCGGACAAAAGCGCCAAGGCCGGTGAGATCACGGGCCTACTGCGCATCGCGAGTGAAGATACGAACATGGCGGATCAGCTCTGGGAGCTGGTCTATCCCGAGCTCCGCAAGCGCGCGGCGTATCTGGTTCGAAACGAACGCAGCGACCATACGCTCTCTGCGACCGCAGTCGTAAACGAAGCGTTTGTCCGCCTTTCGTCGCGCATGGCACATGAGTGGGAAGACCGCTCTCATTTCTACAATGTCGCCTCCGGCATCATGCGACACGTCTTGATCGATCATGCGCGCAGTCATCTGGCGGATAAACGCGGCGGCGGAGCCAGGAAACTCGAGCTCGACGAGTCTGTCTTTCCTTCCGTGCAGGCCAACGATGACGGTTTGCGGATCGCTGAACAAGCACTCGAAATATTCGCGAGCGAGCATGAACGCGCTGCACTCGTCGTCACGCTCAAGGTCTTCGGTGGACTCACGATTCCAGAAATCGCCCGCGAGGTGAAGGTCGCAGAGCGAACCGTCAAGAATGACTGGGCGCTGGCTCGCGAACGACTGGGCGCGATACTCGCCGTCTGATCTCCGATTGGTCGCTAGGCGATCAACTGGATGCCCCGTTCCTCGAGTCGCGATTCCATTGCGCGTCGTGTGCGGAAGAGGCTGATCTTCACAGCCTGATTCGACTTGCCAAGTTTCTCCGCGATCATCCGAGTCGGCCGATTGTCGCCATAATAGAGATCGAAGATCTGTTGCTGGGCCGACGACACATCCTCATCGAGCACGTCCGCGCAGACGTCGAGAATTCGCGCCGCATCGACACGGCGATCGCTTGGCGCGTCGGGTGCCACCGGCGGCGAGGCCTCTAGCTGATCGAGGGACACTCCGATCGGAGTCTTCCGCCGGAATCGACGACAAACCTGATGATGTGCGATCCCGAACATCCAGGTCAGAAGCGCCGATCGACCCTCCCATGTGGCAAGGCAGCGATGCACCTCGAGAAAGACATCCTGTACGACGTCCTCCGCCTCGGTCGCATCCCCCAGACGCTTCACAGCGAATCGGTACAGGCGTGTCGCATAGAGTTCGTGAAGCCGCGAGAAGCTGTCCGCATCCCCAGACAGGATTCCGTTGACCAACTCGCGGTCTTGTCGTCGACGTTCTGCAACAGCTGGGTCGAGCTTGTGACCCGTGGCGAAGGACAGAACCGGTGCCACCTCGCCTTCTGCGCGAGCCGATATCAAAGCCGCGGGACTCAGGTTGGTTACGCTCATTGCATTCTCCTCATCAGGTGTGCTGCGCGGCGAATCGGACCCGCGCTCTTTCCCTCAGTGGCGCGGAAAGCGTGCGAATCGGGCAAATGGCGCGGTCCTTTTCTTGGAATTGCATAGCCCCGCGGGGAATTCGATCGGGTCCGGAGCTTGGCGCTCAAGCGGAAACCCGGTCGCGAGACAATGAATGTCTAATCCGACGATCGCTTCATGAAGGCAGCGTCGATCTCGTTTCGAAGAGGAAGAATCCGATGTCCGACCCCAGAATGACGGGCCTGGCGCTCATGGCGATTTCGACTGCCGCTTTGGTCGGGACCACATCGAGCAGCCTGCCCCCAATCACCTTCTTACCGGCGCTGGTGCTATCCGTGGCGGGCTCGATCCATTTCGTGCAAACCGATCACATTGCAATCTTGCAGGCGGAAAGGCGGGTTCAACCGCGCTGTCAATCCGGTTGTTCGTGAGAACAGACACGTCGAGGCGCACGCTGAGTGTCAGGCTGCGCGGCGAGGCGCCGTGGTCAATCATTTCGTCGCAGAAGGCAGCAATGCGAACGTGGTCGCATCGTATCCCGCACCCCGCAGGGAGTTTATTGAAGTCGATCAGCCTGGCAGCGAATTCGTCGTCGAGACCGATGGTTTCGTTTCCGGTCGAAATTCAGTCGGACACTGCGGCCCTGGCGGACCAGCAGACCAAAACTCAATCGACTCCTAGAGCAGAGGGTGTCCTGACGGCGGAGGAACATGCGGTCGCGAAGACCAAGCCGTTGAGCTGAAATCAGCACAGCACCCGAGGGGATTTTTCGAAGAGCGGAACCGATGCTCGTTGCCGGAAATATTTACCGCGCTCGCTCACACAACGGCGCCCCGGGCGCCCCAGATGCCCCAGAGAACAACTCGAAGGTAGAGTTGTCGGGCCGGCGGGGAGCCTCCTCCATGCGTCCCAAGCCCCAAAAAGTATAAGGCCCGAAACACCTAGAAGGCGTTTCGGGCCATCCCTGGGAAGGGGAATTCGGCATATGTATAAAGGTAGTGGCAGCCAGTCGGCATTGGTGGCGAACTAATTTCGCTGATTCGAAAAATGGTTCGAACCGGATTGTGGGGCTAATGTGCCTCGCGCCAATTGGCTCCATATCCGAGATCCACGGTGAGCGGCACGGAGAGCTCAGCAACCCCTTCCATTCGGTCCCGCACGATCTTCGAAAGGTCGGCCCGCGCGGCCCCGGTCGTCTCGAAAACCAACTCGTCATGAACCTGCAAAATCATCGTCGCCTCGATTTTCTCCCTCGCGAGGATCTCATCCACTTCGACCATCGCCTTCTTGATGAAATCCGCGGCGGTCCCCTGAATCACGGAATTCGTCGCCATCCGTTCCGCCGCCTGCCGGAGCACTCGATTGCGCGAATTGAGATCGGGCAGGGCTCGACGTCGCCCCATCCAGGTCCGCACGAAACCATCCTTTTTCGCCTGCGCCGTCGTGTCATCGAGAAAGCGCCGCACACCGTGGTAGCGGGCAAAATAGGCGTCGATCGTCTCCTGGGCCTCGCCCGCGGCAATCCCTAGCTGCTGTGACAAGCCGAACGCCGTCGAGCCGTAGATGATCCCGAAGTTCACCGCCTTTGCACGCGCACGCTGTTCGCTGGTCACCTCTTCGAGAGAAATGCCGGCGACCTCGGCCGCTGTCCGACGATGGATGTCTTCGCCGTTCCGAAACGCATCGATGAGCGACGTGTCACCGGAGTAGTGCGCCACGATTCGCAACTCGATTTGCGAGTAGTCGGCGGAGAGCAGGATTCGGCCTTCGGCGGGCACGAATGCCTCGCGAATTCGGGCACCTTGCTCACCGCGAATCGGAATATTCTGGACATTCGGATTCGAGGCTGAGAGGCGACCCGTGGCAGCTCCGAGCTGGTGAAACGTCGGATGAATGCGGCCGGTGTGTTCATCGATGAGCCGCGGAAGTGCATCGATGTAGGTGCTCTTCAGCTTCGAGAGCTTACGCCAGGCAAGCACCTGACCAGGCAACTCGTGGTGTTCGGTCAGTTGTTCGAGGACGCTCTCGTCCGTCGAGTACCCGGTCTTCGTCTTCTTGAGGATCGGCAGGCCGAGCTTCTCGAAGAGAATGACCTGCAACTGCTTCGGACTGCCAACGAGAAACTCCTCGCCTGCCAAACGAAAAATTTCGTGCTCGATCCGCTTGAGTTCTTTCGCGTACTCCTCGGAAAGATGTTTCAGGTGTCCCTCGTCGACACGAACGCCCGCGCGTTCCATGCGCGAGAGCACCGCCGAGAGCGGAATCTCCACGTCGTCGAATAGCTCGCTCAGCCCGTCCGCCTCGAGCCGCTCGCGAATTGGAAGCGCCAGCGCCAAGATCGCTTCGGCCTGGGTCGCCGCCCAACCGGATACCGCCTCGACACCGAGAGATTCCGGCGCCTTGGCTTTGGCACCACGCCCAACGAGCTCTTCCCAGGATGGAACGGATTGATCGAGATGCTCGATGGCCAGGGCATTCAGTTGCCGTGCCCCCGTCGAGTCGAGCATGTGCGCGGCAATTTCGACGTCGAGCGCCGGAAGTGGCAGAGCGAGCCCTGCATCGGCGAAGAGACTTTGAATGCCCTTCGTATCGAAGCCCATCCACTCGAGCGAAGCATTCGCTTCGAAGACCGTCCGAAACAACGCACAGAGCGAATCAACAGAGATGCCCTCGCGGTCCAGCAATCCGTCACCGCGGATCGTCAGGTAGACCGTGCGAACATCAGGGCAGGCCACCGCCAGCCCGAGCAAACGCCGGGAGACGGCGCTGCCGTCGGTCGCAACCGGATGCAGGACGATATTCTTCGCACTGGCGAATCGACTGCGGAGTTCGCCTAACGAAACCTCGTCGCGAATGATCTCGATTGGCTCGCGTGGGGCGGAGGGAACCGATGGCGCTTTGGCGCTGGAATCGGGACTGGGATCCGCTTCGGCATCTAGACCTTCCAGCAGTCGCGTGAATCCGAGCCTCTGATAGAGACTACGCAATCGGTCACGATCAGGAGCAGCGACAGCGAGCCTCTCCCATCCAACGTCGAGCGGAACGTCGGCACGCAACGTGGAAAGCTCACGCGATAACCGCGCATCGTCCGCGTGCTCCTGCAGCCCCTCTCTCGCTCGTTTAGCCTTGACCTGATCTACCTCGGCAAGGAGTCGATCCAGGCTTCCGAATTCTTGGATCAGTTTCGCGGCACCTTTCTCACCGATACCTTTGACGCCGGGAATGTTATCGCTCGGATCACCTACGAGCGCACGCAAATCGAGCAGCTGGGCGGGAGGGACGCCGAAACGTTCCTC
Organism: Deltaproteobacteria bacterium; assembly: GCA_032123985.1. GTDB lineage: Bacteria > Myxococcota_A > UBA9160 > UBA9160 > UBA4427 > UBA4427. The sequence goes on along the minus strand of JAQBEG010000055.1, from coordinate 2,601 downwards.
GACCGCAGCCGAATCTATCCGCCGTCCCTTCATCGAATCGAGCAGCTCGACACCGGGTCGAACAAGTTGCATGAGGTCTTTGTCCGTCGAGACGATTCGGACCTCGGATCTCACCGGCGCGATCTCGACTAACGTCGCGATGATATCGTCCGCCTCGAAATCCGGCACTTCGATCATGCGCACGCCAAACGCCTCACAGAGTTCGGCGATGATCGGAAGCTGCGCGGTAAGGTCTTCCGGCTGGGCGTCGCGTCCGGCTTTGTACTCGGGATAGATCCTTCGCCGAAAGCTGCCGCCACGCGGATCCGAGGCCACTGCAATGTGAGTCGGATTCTCTTCACGAAGAACCTTGATCAACATCGTAACGAAGCCGTAGGCCGCCCCAGTCGGGACCCCATCCGGCGCGCGTAGATTTGGAATTGCGAAGAACGCGCGATATATGGCGTTCGCGCCATCGATCACGACCAGACGTGCGCCCTCGGCGCTCTCGGACGAATCAGCTTTTTTACTCACCCGATAATGGTATCGCGCATGGGCTGGGAGCAAGTCGAACGGGGACTATTCCGATCGAGATGATGCAAACGGGATTCTCATTCGGAATTGGATCGGCCGAGCGCAGACGCCGGAGCCGTCGAGTCCGGAGACAATTCGATCTGCTCCGGATTGACGAGAATTCCTCGCACCATGGTATCGATGGCGTGGGTGTATAGCGGCTCGAGCGGCCGTCGCCGAATCTGGCGGCGCGCTTTCGTACTGTCCGATTCGATCAACGAATTCGCGATCGACCAGAGAACATTGGCGATCTCCCAGGTATCACAGGGAACGAACTCACCGGCTTCCACGCCATCTTTCAGCACGCTGTTCAGAACGTTCAAGTTCGCTTCCCAGAAGCTCCCGATCTTGTCGATCACTTCACGCGGCAACTCGCCGATCACGCTCTCGTTATCGATGGCCCAGAAAATCTGGAAATAGTCCGGATGCTCCAGCCAATGCATGAAGTAGAAGCGTCCAATCGAGCGAACCCGTTCGAGAGCCGAACTCCGGGGTTTCGCCGCTTCCTCCATCCGCTGTAGGAAGAGCTCCAGGTTGTCCGCCAGAACCGCGACATAGAGATCGGCTTTGCTTTCGAAATAGCGGTAGAGCGTTCCCTTGGCGACGCCGGCCTTCTCGGCCATCTCGTCGAGGTTTGCCCGCATGAAGCCGTCCCGAAAAAACACATCACGGGCGGCGTCCAGGATCCGACGGCGGCTCTCCGCCTTTTTCTGATCTCGAGACATGGACTCAGTCTCTCTCCCTGCAAGCGTTTGCGGACTATGCGCCCGATCCTTTGGACTGGCAAGGAGCAGATGCGGCATGGCCGCGCGCCGTTTCGACGTATCGCAAAGTGCGAGCGCGTTGAGCCTCGATTTCGTCCTGACTAAGCCGCCGGACCGCGCGAGCGGGCACGCCCACAGCGAGCATTCCGGGCGCAATCGTCGACCCGGGCGTCACGACCGCACCGGCGGCGACCCAGGCGTTCTCGCCGATCTCCGCGCCATCGAGAATAATCGATCCGATCCCGATCATCGCACCATCGGCGACACGGCAGCCATGCACGACCGCGCGATGTCCGACCGTGATCTCGTTCCCCAGCAGCGTCGGAAAGCGATCCGCCGAGACATGCAGCGTTGCTTGATCCTGAATATTGGTTCGTTCGCCGATACGGATTCGTTCGACATCGCCCCTTAGGACCGAACCGTAGAAGACGCTCGAGTCGACGCCGATCTCGACATTTCCGATCACGGCCGCACCAGGTGCGACCCACACACTTTCGTGTAAACGTGGATAACTATCACCATAACTACGAATAATCGCACCCATCCGAAGATCCGCCGCGCTTTTCATGGATTGTCGCTCAGGAACCGATCGCGTCGCTGCCGTCGTAACGCAACTTCTCGAAGAGAATCGTCTGGATATATCGCTCGCCGAAATCGCAGATGATCGTGACGATCGTCTTCCCGGCGTTCTCGGCTCGCGAGCCGTATTCGATCGCCGCCGTCACATTGGCACCTGATGATATGCCACAGAGAATTCCCTCTTCTCGGGCAAGCCGCAGCGCCATCTCGACGGAGGCATCATTCGAAACGGTAACGACGCCGTCGAGGTTTGCCGTATCTAGGACATCGGGCACGAAGCCGGGTCCGATTCCCTGAATCTTGTGTGGACCCGGGGAGCCACCCGAGAGAACCGGACTGTCGTCCGGTTCGACAGCGATTGCCTTGAATTCAGGCTTCTTGGGTTTGATGAAGCGCGAAACGCCGGTGATCGTGCCGCCGGTTCCCACACCCGCGACCAGAGCATCAACACTCCCGTCGGTGTCGTTCCAGATCTCGGGTCCAGTCGTCGCAAAATGGATCGCTGGATTGGCTGGATTACGAAACTGCTGCGGCATGAATGCGCCATCGATTGATTCGGCGATCTCGGTCGCTGTTTCGATCGCAGCGCGCATGCCTTTCGCGCCTTCTGTCAGCACGATCTTTGCACCGAAGGCGCGCATCGTGGCGCGACGCTCCAGACCCCACTGGGCATTGCCCAGTTTGAGCCATAGCTGCGCGTCATAAG
>JAQBEG010000054.1:0-6747 GCA_032123985.1 Deltaproteobacteria bacterium | reverse complement strand
TCCAGCTCCAGAGTGCGAAGCCGGGCAGCGACAAGGCGACTGAGCTGAGCACCCAACTGGCAACGGTCGGCGGAGAACTGGCCAAGCGCGCAGCGGCCGTCGTGCGAACGCGCCTCTCTGAAGCGGGACGCGCCGACGGTCGGGTCCCGCTTGGTGCCGTCGAACGTGAGCTCGCGAGTCTCGACACGGTCAAACGTTGGGACATGGACGTCTACTCCAGCCTCAGCACCGAGCTCACCACGGAACTCGAAGCCACGCAGCGCACGATCAAAGAACAAGAAGCGAAGCTCGAGACAACCCCCAGGACGGACGTCCTCGATCGACTCAAACTACTGTCGGAACTCTCCGCACTCTCGGGTACCGGATCTGAAGAGATGAGGGTGACTACGTCGGTGCTGCCCGCAGTGTTTCGTATGCGATCGTTCTTCGTGACATCAAGTCGAAGGAGTTCAAGGGCCTGAGCGAGGACTTGAAGACTTACGCGATGAAGAGTCCGCGACTCTAGACGCTCAGCACACGAGAATCCAAGAAGAGCGTCGGCGCTAGCGGGTTAGGCGGGCTTCGGTCGGCGAGATTCCCGGATGATCCGGATCGGATTTCCTGGCTCGCTCCAGGAACGTACGGGCCCCCGCCAGATCGCCCTTGGCGACGGCAGTATCCGCGAGGCCCAGGTAGCGTGCAGCGACCTCTCGGAGTCCATTTTTGGCCTTCTGGCTGCTTGGATCCAGCGCAAGAATTCGTCGGTAGCGATCGTACGCGTTGTCATTCGGTGGCGACATCAGTTTGTCCTCGCCGAGCGCGAGCTTGGCGCTGTTGAGCAGCCCGATGATCTTGATTCGATCGCTGGCGGTGAGGCGACGAACTGGCAGCGTCTTGGGAATCTTGGAAGTTGTCGGTTCCTTCTGACTGGGTGTGTCGACCTTGGCAACGACGACCGGATCGTCGACGAGCCGAGGAGCGGCCTCCATCACCGTCGTGCCCATACCCATCGGGCGACCAAGTGCCGCCGCGACCCGAACGAGCCCAAGGCTGTAGAAATCCGAGCGACCGTCGATCTTCCCGCCAAAGAAGGCAAGCTGCTCGGGCGAAGCGTAAGAGAGCTTACCCTTGAACCCGTCGATGATCGTGCCCTCGCCTTCTTGAAGAATTTTCGCGATTCCGAAATCAATCAGCTTCGCTTCCTGAACGCGGCCGTTAGGCAGCACGATGTTGTCGGGCGAGACATCTCGATGAATCACACCCTTGCGATGGGCCGCGCCCAAGCCATGTGCAACGCGAGCACCAAGAATCGCCACATCGTCGGGCGAAAGCGGACCATCGTTCATTTTCTTCGACAGTGGAACGCCCTCGATCATCTCCATGATCAGATAGACACGACCTTCTTCATCCGAAAGAAGATCGTGGCAGTGCACCACCGCGGAATGTCGAACAGCGAGAAGCGCCTTCGCTTCGCGATAGAAGAATTCGCCTGCACCCTTCTTGTTCGAGAGCTCGGCGTGCATGACCTTGATCGCTCGATGTTCCTCGAGGCGGCGATGACGGGCTCTCTAGACCTCGCCCCTTCCCCCGACACCGAGCACATTGACGATCTCGTATTCGCCGAATAGAACCATCCCCGGCGCAAGCCCGCCCACGTTGTCGATCGGAGTCGGCGCGGACTGCACGCTTCGCGGTTTTCGCGCCGAAACAGGCGGCGGCGATGTCTTGTCTTCGGATAGATCGAGGACGTGAGTTGCCGCCTCGGAATCGGCCTCACGCGGTGGAGTAGGCGGGGCTGCGTTATCGATCACCCGCGTCGCCTTCATTGCGCCCGAAGTCTCTGGATCTCGTTCGACAGGCGGTCGCGTTACGAGTTGCGTGCGATCGTCATCTCCGGCGAGCACCGTGGCGGCTTCGGAGTCCGCTGGATACGATTCGGCAATCTCGGCCTCTTGTTCGCTCAGAATACGCGTCTCACCGGCGGCCAGTGCCTAGCCATCCGGATCTGCCGACTCGTCTCTGATCTCGGATTCGCGTCCCTTTTCTTGGCTCATTGAGTTTCCTGCCTCGGAATCCGGAAAAGAGGCAGATTCAGGTTCTAGCTTCGTGTCGGTCATTCGGCCGGATCGGTGAAGCGGTCGCGGCGTTGGCCACGACGTTATTCCTCGACCACGATCGTAATGCGCTGGGATGTCACCGGCGGATCGTGAGGAACGTGGATGTGATCCGCCAGGAGGAGCTGGAGCGTGTGTTGGCCGGGGGGCAGGTCAAGCAGGACCTCCGTCTGCCCCTTCCCGAAATGTCGGTAATGATCGTTCGCGGGAACCGGCAGATTGGCGGGCGGCAGCTCGGCGTCGATGATGAGATGATGGTGTCCCGTCCCCGCCACCGATACGCCGGCGGGTGCCACGCCCATCGCCCTGAGTCCGAACTGGACAACGAAGGGTGACGACACAATGGCGCCTTCCGAAGGGGTGATGAAGTAGACCTGCGCGGCCTCAGGGCGGTCACTTCTCGGAATTCCCGACTCTGCGAGAATTGGGGTCGTGGCGAAAAGCGTCAGCCCCCCCAGCCCAATCGAAACGACGATAAAGCGGCGAAAGCGTGAACATTGCAGCCTTCTTCTTAACATTCCTTCTGACCCCTGAATTTGCGTCGAGCACTGCGTTGCGCGGAATGCCGCGCAGCAGCGCCGGCGGACGGACCCCCACACTCTACCGCGCGCTGCGGATGCTGACAGCCACATCGGCTTGCTATGGTGCGACTCTCGTGCGGTACTCAAATTGGAGAAGGTATGCGGATCGGTGATCTCGATGGCGAGAAGATTGGAATTTGCGTTTCGGGCGGCCTCGACAGCAAGTCCGTCACGACGCGCCTCATCGAAGCTGGGCTCGACGTTGTGGGCTTCACGGCCGATCTCGCCCAGCCAGACGAAGACAACATCGAGGATATTCCTCGTCGCATGGCGCCGACCGGAGCCGAAACACACATAGTCGATCTACGGATGGCGATGGCGAAAGCGTCGATGCTCGTCATCAAGGCGCAGGCGCGCTACGACGGAGGTTATTGGAACACGACCGGAATTGCGCGAGCGGTCACTGTCCATGGACTGCTCGGTGCGATGCGCGACGCGGGCTGTACCGTCCTGGCACACGGCGCCACTGGTCGCGGCAATGATCAACTTCGTTTCGAACGCTACACAAACGTACTCGCACCCGGGATGAAGGTCTACGCGGCTTGGCGCGATCCAGGTCTGCTCGCACAGTTTCCTGGCCGAAAGGAGATGGCCAGCTACCTCCAGAACAAGGGGATCGAAGCGACGATCGGACCGGCCAAGCGCTACTCGACCGATGCCAACATCGCCGGGCTGTCCCATGAAGCGGAAGATCTCGAATCCCTCGAAACCCCGGCCACGATCGTAACTCCGACGATGGGCGTCTGGCCTCAGGACGCACCCGACGAGGTCGAGACGGTTGCGTTGCGATTCGAAAAGGGTGTTTGTGTCGAGCTCAACGGAAAGGCGCTCGATGCCCTCGAAATACTCAGCGAAGCGAATGCTGTAGCCGGCCGCAATGGCATCGGCATCGCCAACGCCCTCGAGAACCGAATCATCGGAACCAAGGGACGCGGTGTCTACGAAGCACCCGGCATGGAGCTGCTGGGCAGCGGCCTCGCCGCGATCTACCAGGCCGTACTGGATCGACGTGCGAGCGGGTTGTTCCAACAGCTCTCGAAACTCGTGTCGGATCAGATCTATGACGGTCGCCTGTTCGACCCGGCGCCGCGCGCCGCCCTGGCCGCGATCGACCTGCTCGCCGAAAAAGCCTCGGGCCGCGTCGAGCTGGGACTGTACAAGGGCAACCTGTTCTTCCAGCAGCTGACCGACTGTCCGGCTTCGCTCTACAACCCAGCGGATGCTTCGATGGAGGCGAGCGACGGGCTCGACCCGACGAGCAGCCAGGGTTATGTCGAAGTTCAGAGAGTCGAAGCCATAGCGCTCGCTCGCGCGGGACAGATCAAGGCGCCCGTCTGGGACGATTGATGGGATTCCGTCGAAAAGACCAAATGAAACGACGAGAAGACGATCCGACTATGCCGCGCGTAGCCGCGCTTCGAGATCGTCGAGTTCCGCTAGCAGTTCCTCTGGCAGATGTGTGTGCCGAAGCCCTCGTAGAATTTCCGGATTTTCGGAATCTCGGAAAGCCAGCCCTCGACATCGACCGTAGTCAGCGTCTCGAGCGCGGCTTTACTGACATCAAGACCCGTCAGGTCGAGTTCGCGCGGTCCGGGCAAGATGCCAATGGGCGTCTCTAGACCGCACACTTTTCCCGAACAGCGATCGTGGATCCATTTGAGAACACGACTGTTCTCACCGAATCCCGGCCAGAGAAACTCGCCCTTGGCGCCCTTGCGAAACCAGTTCACGTAGAAGATGCGGGGTAGCTGAGCGCCCTTACGCCGGCCCATCTCGAGCCAGTGACCCCAGTAATCTCCCATGTTGTATCCACAGAACGGCAGCATCGCCATCGGATCTCGACGCAGCTCGCCAACTGTTCCGGCCGCTGCCGCGGTCTTCTCACTCGAGATGATCGAACCCATGAAAGTGCCGTGCGCCCAGTCCCGCGCTTCGTGAACCAGCGGCACGACTGTCGCTCGACGACCACCAAATAGAATCGCACTGATCGGAACTCCGTCCGGATTCTCCCATTCGCGAGCGATCACGGGACATTGGCTCGCGGGGGCGGTAAAGCGTGCATTGGGATGGGCAGCCGCTGTCTCGCTCTCGGGTGTCCAGTCGTTTCCGTGCCAGTCGATCAGATGCGCTGGCTTCTCGCCCATGCCTTCCCACCAGACGTCCCCGTCGTCGGTCTTCGCAACATTCGTGAAGATGCAGTTCTTGGTCAAACCCTGCATCGCGTTCGGATTCGAATGATCGCTAGTCCCTGGAGCAACGCCAAAGAAGCCCGCCTCCGGGTTGATCGCATAAATCTGTCCGTCTTCGCCGAACTTCATCCAGCAGATGTCATCGCCGACGGTCTCGATCGCCCAGCCGTCGAGGGTTGGGCTCAGCATTGCAAGGTTGGTCTTGCCGCACGCGCTTGGGAACGCCGCCGCGATGTATTTCGAGTCACCACCCGGCGAGGTCAACTTCAAGATCAGCATGTGCTCCGCAAGCCAACCTTCGTCCCGAGCCATCGCCGAAGCGATGCGAAGCGCGAAACACTTCTTGCCTAGCAGCGCATTTCCGCCGTAGCCAGAACCAAAGCTCATGATTTCTCGCGACTCCGGGAAGTGCACGATGTATTTGTTGTCGCTATTGCAGGGCCAGGGAACATCATTCTGTCCCGGCTCGAGCGGATAGCCAACGGAATGCAGGCAGGGTACGAACACGCCGTCGTCACCAAGTGCATCGAGGACCGCCTGCCCCATACGAGTCATGATCCGCATATTTGCGACGACATAGGGGCTGTCCGAAATCTGGACGCCAATATGAGAGATGTGCGAACCGATCGGTCCCATGCTGAACGGGATCACATACATCGTTCGGCCACGCATCGAACCCGAAAAAAGACCGCGTAGCCGCTCGCGCATCTCGGAGGGATCGCACCAGTTGTTGGTCGGCCCAGCATCTTCTTCCTTCTCGGAACAGATGAAGGTGCGGTCTTCCACGCGCGCGACATCGGCAGGATCCGACTGAACGAGATAGCTGCGTTGGCGCTTCCGATCATTCAGACGCTCGGCCGTGCCGGTCTTGAGCATGATCTCGAACATGCGGTCGTACTCATCCTGGGAACCATCACACCAATGGATCTGGTCGGGCTGGGTCAGCTCTTTGATTTCGTCGACCCAGGCGAGTAGGCGCGGATTCTTCGTTGGCGCTTCAAGAGGCATGCAGGTCTCCCGGCATTTCAACACCCCCAATGGGGGGGGTCTGGTGGATCAGAAGAGTATCGCGATCAGCGAACCGCGCGACAGCTACCCACAAAGACCAGCTGACTCTTTGAAAGTAGCTCCAGCAACCGATCGGTTACCTCTTTTCGCCCAAACGCTTCTCCTCCTCCACCAGAATTGCGCTCGAGATGCGGGTGCGGCCGTCGATCGCATCTGCTCGCGTCGGAAACCGACATATCTGACTTTCGGAAGATCCTGAAGATGCTCCGAGCCTGCTGTGGCTGGCGATGTTCCGAGCGCGGACGAAGCGAGCCGATCGACCTCTCAGGGGACGGATTGATGACTCGGAGTTCGATTAATCCGCCCGCGCCCATCCAGCCAAGCACTTCACCGATCGCCGAACCTGCCGCCACGAAATCGCACCCGCGTAATCCGAGGGGACGCCTGGTCCCTTCGGAAGAACGATCGACCTTGAGCCGCACGCCGGTATTGGCTTCGAGCGCATTGCACGCCGCCGTGCGATGCCCGTCGTCCGATGCCCCTCGTCAATCGGTGATCCTGACTTTATGCGCGTCAGCCTTGTTGAGATCAAGTTGCGCTCGGGCGGCAAACGCGTCCGGCTGGATCATTCATTCGAGGTCGAGTCGCTCTAACTCGGGCGCGGCCCCGACAACGACCTCAGCCTTCAGGGCCTCACCGTCTCCCTCCATCACGCCACGATTCGAATCGGCGATGGGCACGCCTATATCGAGGCGGCGGCCGGATCCGACATCACTGTCAATGGTCTCCCGACAAGTGGCGAGCGACTGTCGATCGGCCACGAGATTCACATCGGCGCCTGGGCTCTGCGCCTGATCGATCCCGAGCCGGGCGAAG
>JAQBEG010000053.1:0-4330 GCA_032123985.1 Deltaproteobacteria bacterium | reverse complement strand
GCTCCGTGCAAAGGCAACCGCGATCGACGTCATGAGTTCGATCCGCTCGGTGTGCTCGGCAGCCAATACGAGCGGAATGAACGGATCGGCGCTCATCTCCGCGGTGATCAGTCCGTCGTAGCCCTCGGCTTCGAGTTTCCTTGCGGAGTCCGCGACTCTCGAAAGGTCGGTCACATTCATCAAGCCTGCATCGATTTTCATGACATCACCAATCCTCTATATGAATCGAATTCGTCGCACCTCATTCGTCGTCGGGTTCCGCCCAGCGCGCCGGCCGCTTTCCGAGAAAAGGCCTTCATGCCTTCCCTGGCTTCGTCTCCGGCGAAGAGGCGGTTGGAAAGTTCCGTCGTGTATTCGAAGGCGTCCGCCTGCTCTCGTTTCGGCACTTCAAAGACGAGATTCTTCGCGAGACCAAGTGCGTTGGGGCCGCCTTTTCGCAGATCCGCAAGAACCTCTTCGACGGCTGCGTCGAGTTCGTCACCCGGCACTGCCCGATTGATCAGTCCGAGCTCCGCAGCCTTGCTCGCCGGAAACCGGTTGCCGCGCAGAAAGGCCTCCATCGCTTCGCCCCGCCGCATTTTCGGCAGGCATATGACCGAGATGATTGCCGGAATCACGCCTAACCGAACTTCCGTGAATCCGAATTTGACATCCTCTCGGGCGATCGAGATATCAAGGGCAGACGCGAGCCCATTTCCACCGCCTACCACGTGCCCGTCGATGCGTCCGATGATCGGTGTCGGCGAGGTCTGGATCTCCTGAAGTAGCTCCGGGAATCCGCCGCCCCCGCGTGTCTCCTTCTTCTCACCCGAGCGCTGTTTCAGATTCGCGCCCGCGCAGAAGGTCGAGCCCTCATTCGTAACGACGACGGCGCGGATCGATGCGTCTTCGTTCGCCCTACGGATCGCACCACGCAGACCTTCGACGAGTTCACCCCCGAGTGCGTTTCGATTCTCGACGTCAGCGAGTGTCGCGGTCAAGACACCCCGAGCTACTTCGATTTTCACTACGTCCATGAATTGTCCATGAATTCGAAGCCTCCACGATTCACCCGGATTCACAGCCGAGGGGATCGGTAATATTCGTTGATTCTTGTTACCAGACCTGTTACGAAGGTGTCAACACAAAGATGGAGAGGCCATGCAGCCCGCTCTGCTCGCACCCCCGGTCCGTTCGAACCTGGACACGAAAACCGAGGAATTTGTCGAAAATCGGCGCGTCATGCTCGAACGACTCGCCGAGATCGACGGCCTGCTCCTCGAGGCCGAGGCGGGGGGCGGCCCGGAAGCCCACGCGAGGCTTCTGAAGCGCGGAAAATTGTCGGTGCGCGAACGGATCTCGCTAGCGCTCGATCCGGACAGTCCCTTTCTCGAGATCAGCTCACTGGCCGGATACAACTCCGACTATGTAATCGGCGGCGGCGGCATGCTCGGTATCGGAGTCATCGCAGGCGTCGAATGCGTGATATTCGCAAACGACCCGACCGTCCTCGGTGGTGCACTGACGCCCTACGTCGCGAAGAAATGGATGCGGGCCCTCGAAATCGCGCGCGATAACGGAATTCCGTACGTGAGCTTCGTCGAGTCGGCTGGCGCAGATCTGCGCATGGAGGGGGACTCTCCAACCAAGGATGGGCAGAAGAAGCGAAGACCCGCGAAGACGAATCATTTCGCGGAGAGCGGCCGCTTCTTCTACGAGATGATCGAGTTGTCCAAGCTCGAGATTCCGACAGTTTGTGTCGTGTTCGGTTCCTCGACGGCCGGCGGCGCCTATCAGCCGGGTATGTCCGATTACAACGTCTTGATCAAGCAGCAGTCCAAGATCTTCCTCGCCGGCCCACCCCTCGTGAAGATGGCGACGGGCGAAACATCGGACGACGAAACGCTTGGTGGTGCGCAGATGCACGCGGAGATCTCTGGGCTCGGTGAATACCTGGCCGAGGATGAGCCCGACGCCTTGCGGATGTGTCGCGAAGTAATTTCACACCTCAATTGGCGAAAGGCCGGACCGCCTCCGAGCTTGCTCGCGGACAAGCCAATACTCGATCCGGAAGAACTGCTCGGAATCGTGAGTCCGGATCTGCGAAGTCCGGTGGAGATTCGTGACGTCATCGGGCGTGTCGTCGACGGTTCGCGCTTCGAAGAGTTCAAGCCCCGCTACGGAAGTACCATCGTGTGCGGATTCGCCTCGATCGATGGCTATCCCGTCGGCATCCTTGGCAATAACGGCGTGATCTACCCCGAGTCCGCGGAGAAAGCAGGGCATTTCATCCAGCTCTGCAACCAGATCGATGTCCCCCTCGTCTTCTTCCAGAACCTCACCGGATTCATGGTCGGAAGGGACTTCGAGCACGCGGGCATCATCAAGAAGGGTTCGCAAATGATCAATGCGGTGACGAACTCGATGGTGCCGCATCTGACGGTGATCATCGGTGCGTCCTATGGCGCCGGGACTTACGCGATGTCCGGTCGGGCCTTCAACAATCGATTTACGTTCATCTGGCCTAGCGCCAAGATCGCCGTCATGGGCGGCAAACAGATCGCGGGCGTCATGTCGCTGGTCCGTCGTGGCCAGGCCGCACGCAAGGGACTCGACTTCGACGAAGAGGCCGATGCGATGCTGGTTGCGGCCGTCGAGGCGAAGCAGGAAAAAGGCTCGATCGCACTCGAAGCGAGCGGCGCCATCAGTGACGACGGCATCATCGATCCACGAGACACCCGCACGGCCCTCAGCATCAGCCTTTCTGTCGTCCGAAACCGCCCGATCGAAGGGGCGGATGGATATGGAGTGTTCCGACTGTGAGCATGACGACCCTACTCGTCGCCAATCGAGGCGAAATCGCGCGCCGTGTGATCCGAAGCGCACACGAAATGGGAATCCATTGCATTGCCGTCTACGTCGACGCCGACGCCGAGGCACCCTTCGTATCCGACGCGGACGAAGCCATTCGATTGCCCAACTCCTACCTCGACGGCAAGGCGATCCTTCAGGCTGCATTGACGACCGGCGCACAGGCGATTCATCCGGGCTACGGCTTCCTCTCCGAGAATGCCGAGTTCGCGAAGGACGTGATCGCCGCGGGCATCGCGTGGGTCGGCCCATCTCCGGAAGCCATCGCGCAGATGGGGGACAAGCTCGCCGCGAAGGACCTCGCGACGAAGCACGACGTACCGATTCTCCCCGGTAGCCAGGATGCCAGCGACGCCAGTTCCGTCGGCTACCCGCTCCTCGTCAAAGCCGCAGCCGGGGGGGGCGGCAAGGGCATGCGTATCGTCGAACGAGCGGAAGACCTCGAAGAAGCGGTCGCTTCGGCAAAACGTGAAGCCGCGAGTGGATTCGGCGACGATCGAGTCTTTCTCGAACGCTATGTCGCCCGTTCGCGACACGTCGAGATCCAGATCCTTGGCGACGCACACGGAAACGTCGTTCATCTCGGCGAACGTGAATGCTCGATTCAGCGACGCCACCAGAAAATCATCGAAGAGTCACCCTCGCCTCGTGTCGATGCCAAGATGCGTGACGCGATGGGCGACGCAGCGCTTCGACTGGCGCGCGGACTCGACTATCAATCCGCGGGAACGGTCGAGTTCCTCGTCGACGACGAGACGGGTGAGTTCTTCTTTCTCGAGGTGAACACACGACTCCAGGTCGAACATCCCGTTACCGAAGCCGTGACCGGCATCGACCTCGTCCGTGCCCAGTTGAGAATCGCCGATGGTGAACCCCTCGAGCTGAAACAGGAGGATATTTGCTTCGCAGGTTCCTCGATCGAGGCGCGGCTCTATGCAGAAAATCCGGCAGCGGGTTTCCTCCCGGCTACGGGTCGACTCGACGCCTATTCGCCAGCGGAGGAACCGGCGGTGCGTTGGGATAGCGGCGTCGAACAGGGCTCCGTGATCGGAACACATTTCGATCCGATGCTGGCGAAGGTCATCTCGTACGGTCCGACCCGCACCGAGGCGGCGGGGCGGCTCGCCCTCGCCCTCGAACGACTGCATCTGGGTGGAATCGTCACGAATCGTGACTTCCTCGTGGCGACACTGCGTACGCAAGAATTCCTGGCCGGCGACACGACTACCGATTTCATCGACCGTGTCGGTCCCGCCCGATCGCTCGAACTCGACGATGCCGCCTTCGAGCGCGTCGCCCGAGTCGGCGCCCTCTGGATTCAAGGGGCGAATCGCGCTGTTGCTGCCGTCCTGCAGTCCATAGCGACGGGCTGGCGCAATTCGCGAATGCCCTTCGAGCGGGGTGACGACCGTAGACAGCCAGCTATAGGCCGTAACCTAGTATCCAGTTGGCTATTAGCTATATAACAATTTAACAATAT
>JAQBEG010000052.1:0-6097 GCA_032123985.1 Deltaproteobacteria bacterium | reverse complement strand
TTCTTCGCCCGCGTCTAGCGTGCCGGTTGGCGACAACCCCAGCGGTGGATTCTCCGTAGGTGATTGTTCCGCGTTGGCGGGAGGCATGACCAATATGGAGTAGGGGCCTTGATTGTCCGGCGTGCCGGAAAGGGCGGCCGGGAAAAGCGGCTCGAGTGTGTCGTTGTGCGTCTCGATGTGGTGGTAGGCCTCCATGAAATTGTCGACAAGGACCTTCCAGTTGAAAGGGGAATCGAAGTCCTCCGCTTCGTCCATGTAAGGCGCTCCCAACAGACTGCCGTCCAGTCGGTAGGTCCACGCGTGATAGGGACACTGAAATGAATTTGCATTTCCGCTTCCCCGTACGAGCTCAGCGGCTCGATGGCGGCACACGCGCGAGAGCGCCCGGATCGCTCCGTCCATTCCTCGCACGATGACGAGCTTGTCGCCCAAAAGGTCAATCGTGAAATAGTCCCCCGTGTTCGGGATCTGGTCCGCTCGACCGGCGCACAGCCACGCATGGGAGAAGATCTGCTCGACCTCTCGCTCGTAGATGGCCGGCGAGGTAAACGCCTCCGCGGGGAGCGTCGAAGCTCTCGAGAAAGACAGACGCGCATCGGCCAGCCGCTCCCGGGTGAGGATTGCGTCGACATCATCTGGTTCGAATCGTCGTTGCGACATGAGAGCCTCTTTGGGTATTCCGCGGCCCTGACTCAGCATTGTCAGCGTCGTTAGCGTTGTCGGAGTAGCTGGCGCTTGGCCCGTTGATAGGCGGTTTCCGTAATCCGTCCTTCGCGACGATCGTCTTCGAGGTCCGCGAGCGCGCGAAGTTGTTCTGAAGACAACTCATCGAGCCCGATGGAGCCCTTGCCGCCCGCTGCTGCGTCGTGCTCTTCCTTGGGAATCGGCGATTCCTCGATGATCTCGCGGCGGCGTTGTGTTCCGTCGGTCGAGCCCGGAAGGCGATAGGCGGCTCGAAACACCGGATTCTGCCAGTCGATCTCGAGAACCTGCGGGCCAGCGTAATAGAGGTGCTCACCCCCCACGACTCGAAAGCTCATCGGGCTGTAGTCGTGACGCGGCTTGGGGAGTGCCTCGCCTTCGTTCTTCTGAGGGATGGGCCAATCGACGCGACTCAAGAATAGATAGAGATGACCCTCGTCGACGTACGCGAGCAGGCTCGTCAAAAATTTTTGATGGAAAATGCCGAGCTTCAGCTGCTTTCGGACAACCTGGACGCCTATCTCCTGATCAGGGTCTGCTTCGGCGAACGCCTCCGCCATGGCTTTGGCGGTCCGCTCGACGATCTCTGGGTGGAAAGCGGGCTGGCGGATCGTACTGACACCTTCGCCGCGTGTTTCGACCTCGACGGCGTTCAAGATATGGCTCATCCGCTCGCTGGAGATGATCGTGGGATGCTCGAATCCGCGCGACTCTGTCGAGAATCCTTTGACCTGGCGAACGAGATCGACCTCAATGCCCGGCCGATTGATGATCGGGGTGCGCACCGAACGCGCCGCGCAACCGCCGAGCGCATTACAGAGAAGAATCGCAGACAGAAGAAGTACGAAGCGGCCGGTTGCGCGCGGAATCTCGTTCATCGCTTCAGGATAGCCAATCGCTTCCTGCAAATGCGGTGATGGCACGATGAGTGAGGAAGCTCGCCGTGTAGGCGAGGACGAAGAGATAGCTGAAGGCGAACGCAGGCCACCGCCATGAGTTGGTCTCGCGCCGCATGATGGCCAGGGTCGACGTGCATTGCAGCGCGAAGACGAAGAACACGAGCAGTGACCCGACCGTGGCCGGCGAGAAGATCAGGGCTCCGGTTTCGGGATCAGTGTCGCTGCGGAGCGCCTCGCGCAGCGATTCACCTTCGTCGTTGCCCGTTGCATAGATCTGGGCGAGGGTGGCTACGAGGATCTCTCGCGCCGCGAGACTCGCGATCAATCCAACGCCGATCTTCCAGTCGAAGCCCAGTGGAGCGATGAGCGGTTCGATGGCATGTCCGAGCCGACCGGCCGCACTATGTTCGAGACCAAAGGCAGTCGCTGCAGACTCATCCAGCCCGGCGGGTACTTCGACTTTCGGAAAATTCAACAAGACCCAGAGAACGATCGACGCCGCGAGGATGATCGTGCCCGCACGGCGCAGGAAGGCCCACGCGCTACCGACGACCTGGGAAAACCAAACCTTGAACGTCGGCCAGCGGTAGGTCGGCAACTCCATGACGAAGGGCAGGCCGTCGCTCCGGATCAGCGTTTTCTTGAGTAGCGCGGCAACGCCGAGCGCCGCCACCGCACCGGCCAGGTAGAGCCCGAGCAAGACGAGGCCCTGCAGACGAATGGGGCCCCAGACGAGGGTGTTCGGGACGAAGGCGCTGATCAGGAGGGCATAGACAGGAAGTCTTGCCGAGCACGTCATGAGGGGCGCGACAAGGATCGTGACGAGGCGATCGCGCGGAGAGGGGATCGTGCGGGTGGCCATGATCCCCGGGACCGCGCAGGCATACGAGGAAAGGAGTGCGACGAACGAGCGGCCCTCGAGTCCGATTCGTCCCATCAAGCGATCGATCACGAAGGCGGCCCGCGCCATGTAGCCGAGATCTTCGAGGAGATAGAGAAGTGAGAATAGAATCACGATCTGGGGCAGGAATATGAGGACGGAACCTACGCCCGCGATGAGCCCGTCGGCGACCAGATCGGAAATCCAACCCCCGGGCAGCCCGTCCCGGGACAGCGCGGCGAGCTCGCTGATCACGCCGTCGATTGCGTCCATGGCCGGATTCGCCCAGCTGAAGATCAGCTGAAAGAAAGTCACCATCACCACCACGAAGAGCAGCGAGCCCCAGAGCGGATGCAGCACGATTCGATCGATACGCTCCGTGAGTCGATGTCGCACGGGTTTTTGCTCGATCACGTTCGTGGCGATCGAGTCTGCCCAGCCCGCACGCTCGGTTCGGTCTTCGGGCGGCAAGATCGGAGGCCGCGACCATGAGGAGGGGTCGCCGAGCAGTCGTCGCAACGCTTCGAGTCCGCGGCCGCGGTGGCCGACGACGCCCCTGACGGGAACCCCGAGAGAAGCTTCGAGGCGCACGATATCGAGGCTTCCGCCTCGGGCCGCCAACTCGTCGAGCATGCTCAGCACGACACACATCGGACGCTCGAGACGAATCACCTCGCCGATGAAGGGGAGAGATCGCGGCAGTGAACAGGCGTCGACGACGACGATCAGCGCGTCCGGCCTGGCAATACCTTCCGCACTCCCGTCCAACACGTCTTTGACGACCGCTTCGTCTTCGCTGATCGGCGTCAAGCCATACGTGCCAGGCAGGTCGACCAGCAGGGCGCGCGAGTCGCCGAGGACGAGTTCGGCTTCGCGCCGGTGCACGGTGACACCCGGGTAGTTTCCGACGCGCGCGCGCAGGCCGGTGAGAGCGTTGAATAGCGTCGTCTTGCCCGCGTTTGGACTACCGAGCAATCCAAAGATGAGCGAGTCGCAGGAGGCGGGCGGTACGGCAGCGCTCGTCATGAGCCCTCGACCCGTGCAGAGGGCATGGAATTCTGGACAGCGCCATTGGTTTCTGGTGACACCAGCACGCGTGCGCTCTCTGTACGTCGCAGGCAGAGTTGGTAGCCACAGAGCTCGAAGACCGTCGGGTCGCCGAGGGGGGCCCGACGGATCACTTCGATCCGCACGCCCTCGCGGATGCCGAGGTCGTTCAGGCGTCTTGTGATGGGATCGTCTCCCACGACGCCAACGACGTGTGCGGATTGGCCCTTGGGGATCTGGTCGAGGGTTTCGGTGTGGGTCATCGGTGGGGTCGAAACGGGTCGAATTGGCGGAGAACGAGGTGTGATGATCTGGATCGAATATTAATAATGAAAACGAAAGTCGTTTCCACCAGAGACGAAAGTTAGCGATTTTATTGGGTTTCGCTTGTTCGGGTGAAGAGATTCTATTTGCGAATGTGTTCTCTTTTAAAGCTGTGATCCCGCTCGCTCCGAAGCTGCCGTGTCATCAGCGCATGACCCGCTTCACGCGGCGTTTTCTCGCCGTCGATCACCGCCCGGACGAGCTTCGTGATCGGGGCCTCGACATCGAGCCGCTCGGCCAGCCGAACCGCGGCGCGGGTCGTCTGAATTCCCTCGGCGACCTCCCCAAGCTCCGCCACGATTTCGTCCAGCATCCGCCCCCGACCCAGCCCGAGTCCGACGCGCCGATTTCGCGAGAGATCCCCGGTGCAGGTCAACAACAGATCGCCCATCCCGGACAGCCCGAGGAAGGTCTCTGGCTCCGCGCCCTGGGCGACACCGATTCGGGTGATCTCGGCGAGTCCGCGGGTCATCAAGGCAGCTCGCGCGTTGTATCCACTGTCGTTTCCGTCCGACATTCCGACCGCGATGGCGATGACGTTCTTGAGGGCGCCCGCGGTTTCGACACCGATGACGTCGGTATGCGTATAACAACGAAACCAGGGACACGAGAGCGTGGCTTGAACCGAGATCGCATAGGTCTCCTCGCGGCAGGCGAGGGTCACGACGGTGGGCTGGCGATTCGCGATCTCGGCTGCGAAGGAGGGACCGGACAGCGCGACGAGTCTCGCATGGTGGCTCGCATCGAGGACGTCCTCGAGGACGCCGTTCATGGTCAGACCACTCTCGAACTCGATGCCCTTCACCGCGGAGATCACGATCGCGCCCGGCTCGATATAGGGGCCCGCCTCGCGCATGACATCACGCATGGAATGGCTCGGTACCGCAATAATCACCAATTCACGACCGGCCAGCGCGTCTTGCAGGTCACCCGTCGCCTCGACACGCTCGGGCAAATCGAACTGGCTCAGGTAGCGCGGATTGCGGTGTTCGCGGTTGATCGATTCGGTCACGTCTGGGCTGCGCGACCAGATCTTGACGTCATGCTCGCGTGCGCAGAGCATCGCCAGACAGGTGCCGAAGCTGCCCGCTCCGAGGACCGCGGTGGGTGTACTCACGACTGGGACTCTACCACCCCGTCCGTCGTTTCGAGATGTCCGGGCGAATCCCATTTCCGTTGACGTTCTGGGGGGCTACGACTACTCTTGCGTCTCCCTCTGGGATCGGTCGAGACGCTTATTTGCGACACACCGTCGCGTCATGAGCGCACGGCACGGATGGCACGGATGCTCGCCGAGTCCCTTTCATCAGCATCAGCGGTTTCGATAGCCCCGGGTTCGGCAGCAGTGCCGGCCTGGTTGGTTTTCTTGTCGCTGATTCTCGCGAGTGCAGCCGTGATTCCGCTCCTCGCAGCAATCCTTCGAAGTCGCATTCCGGAAGCGCGACGCGAACGGGCTCCGCTCGCACCCGTCGTTTTTGGCACTTCTCTGAAGACTCGCCGTTCGCCGCGTCACGCGGTGCTCCAGCATCGTACCGTGATGACGACCGGATTTATCGCGGTACTCGCATTGTTCGCCGTATGTGGAATCGCCGCGCTTCGAGAGTTGGGTCTCTCTGGTCTTCAGGTCGCGATCGCTCTCGTGCTGCCGACGCTCCTGGTCGCGCTCCATGCGCGCCAACGGAATCCGCTGTGATGACACCTCGAATGCCTCGATACCCGCCGACCGATGCGGGGCACAAATGATAGGCGCGGGAATGGCTCTCGTCTGGTTCGGGATCGTCTCGGTGGCGCTTGTTGGCTGTGCGGCCTTCGAACGTCGCAGTAGGCTCGCCAATTTGCGAGATCGACCCGAGTTGCGTCCGCCGAGAGCGGTCTGGGGTTTCGATCCCCAACCCCCGCCCGTGGTGTATCTACTTGCTCGTGCGCTCGCCGGAGGTGCTCGACTCGTTCGCTCGAGTAACAGCGTTGTCGATCGTGCGGGGACTCTCGCTTTGTTCGGCCGAATCGTTTCGTGTGCCGCACTAGCGAGTGCGCTCTCGCTGGTCCCCTTCGCCGGCACCTGGGGCGGGGCGTCCGACGGGCGTGCGCTGGTCGTCGTGGACCTGCGTCATGGCCTGATCGCGCTGGTATTCCTCGTTCTTCTCATGAGCTTCGCACAGGTGGCGGTGGGTCTCGCCGATCGAAGCATCTGGTCCCGGCTCGGTAGCGTGCGCCTTGCATGCCGGAATCTCGGCGGTCTAGGGCT
>JAQBEG010000051.1:0-5293 GCA_032123985.1 Deltaproteobacteria bacterium | reverse complement strand
AGGCGACGTGAGTTCACGACTGATGACGCGAGAACTGCTCTATACCGGGGTGACTCGCGCACGCAAACGACTCCGCATTCATGCCAACAAGAATGTCCTGCGCGACGCGGTCGAGCGCCGAGTGTCCCGAGATTCGGGTCTCGGCGAATTGCTCTGGGTGTATTGAAGAATGTCGCGAAAGAAAAAAGGCACGACGGCGAACCGTGGAGGAAAGGCGGGTCGGATCGATCGATTGCAGCATGAGTCCGAACTCGAAGAACTTCGCAGCGGTGAACCGGGTCGAGTTGTCGCGCATCATGGCGTCGCTGTTCTCGTCCGTTTTGATGGCGGTGGAGAGCGCCAGATCTGGCTGACTCCGGAACAGCGGGCGGTCGCGGGAGATCGCGTGGTCGTGCTTGGCGAACGCTTGATCGTGGAGCCCGCTCACGGAATCCTACGCCGACAAGACAATCGTGGACGGGATCGCACCATTGCCGTCAACCTCGATGTCCTCGGCATCGTGGTCGCACCGGAACCGCGTGAACCGCCCGGCTACATCGATCGCGGATTCGTCATCGCTCGTGCGGCGGGGATCGAGGCGGTCGTGATCGTGAACAAACTCGATATCGAGGCTGGCAAGGATCTGGCCGATCGTCTTGGCCAGATTTATGGCGCTTCGAGTTCTGTCCATGGCGTCTCGGCCGCGACCGGCGAAGGCGTCGAAGGGATCTCCGAAAGACTGGCGGGCGGAAAACTCGGTGCACTCGTCGGGCCATCGGGTGTCGGCAAGAGTTCGCTGCTGAATGCGCTCGTTCCAGATTTGGACCTTCGGGTATCCCCTCTCAATCAGAGCAGCCAGAAGGGTCGTCACACTACGACGACTGCGACTCTGCATGCGCTTTCGGGCGGGGGATTTCTCGTCGACACAGCGGGCTTCAAGGACTTCATCGCGGTCGACGTCGATGCACTCGAAGCCGCGAGCTTCTTTCCGGGATTCGAAACCGCGCTCGAAGGGCGCTGTCGATTTCGCAACTGTCTGCACCGAAGTGAACCGGATTGCTGCGTTCTCGCCGCTGTCGAAACCGGAGAAATTCCATCGCGACGACATCGATCCTACGTCGAACTACTCGATGAACTCTCCGGATCGTCCCGTCCGTCCCGGTAGGCCGGGTAGTCGCCTGGGCGCTCGAAACTGATCGCACCAATCTTGCCTCCGCGTAGATCGCGCAGGAAGAGCTCAGCGGCGCGGTCGAGGTCGACATGACCGCCGGCGCGCAACGTACCTCGCTTGCGTCCGACCGCTTCGAGGAGTGCAACGGCTCGCGACGAGTCTGCTGGATCCTCCGAGGTCGAACGCAGGATTTCTTCGACTTCGTCTTCCAGTTTGAAGCGCGAGGCGAGTTCTGTGCGATAGCGCTCCGCAAGAAAGCAGATCGCCCAACCGGCCACGTCCACCGGCTCGAATGCCGCTTCGCCGATCGCTCCGCTCGCTGCTAGTCGTTTCGCGCCTTGCTGGTCGTCGAGCTTGGGCCAGAGCACACCCGGCGAGTCGAAGATCGAGAGATCCGAGTCGAGTTCGAAACGTTTCGCTTGTCGTGTAATCGCGGGGCGATCGCCGACCTTGGTGATTCGCCGACCCGTCAGCGAATTGATCAGCGTCGATTTCCCGACGTTCGGAATTCCGACGACGAGCGTTCGAAGCGTGCGACCCGGTCCGCCCCGATTCGGAGCGAGCTGTCGACATCTCGTCAAAATGGCTCGCACGCCCTTGTGATCGGCCATCGTGAGCGCGAGCGGACGGTCGCCGGGCCACACATGGAGCCAGTCCTTTGTCGTTTCAGGGTCGGCTAGATCTGCCTTGGCCAGGATCGTGAGGATTGGTTTGTTCCGCGCGAGCTGGTGGAGGAGAGGGTTGCGGCTCGACTGCGGCAATCGTCCGTCCACGAGCTCGATGACGACATCGACCTTCCGAATCGCCGCCGCGATTTCCTGGCGCGCGCGATTCATGTGACCGGGAAACCAATTGATCGTCGTCGAATGCGGCATCGAAGATATTGTGCCCGGCGTCGGGCTCCTCTTGGCAGGGGTGGCTCGACGATAGCGGTCCTTCGCTCGGGCAGGGTATGGTTCGTTCCGGGAGGTGAGGAAGATGGCAGTCGAGTCGATTCGCAGCATGCTCCGGCGTCCGGCGCCAGGTGGCGCGGGGCTGGTGCAAGGCTGGCTTCGGACCGTGCGGCACGGCAAGGAAGTTTCCTTTCTCGACGTGTCTGATGGCTCGTGCATGGATGGGATGCAGGTCGTCGCCAATCCCGACACGGTCGGCTTCGAGTCCGTCGTGCGCCATCTGGCAACAGGATCTGCGATCAGCGCAGAGGGCGAGGTCGTTGAATCCCCCGGCCAAGGCCAGCGTTTCGAATTCCATGCGACCAAGGTGGAGCTCGTTGGCGATGCGGGTGAGGGTTACCCGCTTCAGAAGAAGCGCCACAGTTTCGAGTTTCTTCGGACGATTGCGCACCTGCGACCGCGTACGAACACGATTGGTGCTGTTCTTCGGGTACGCAACGCCGCTTCGATGGCCATTCACGAGTTCTTTCAGCGGGAGGAATTCCTCTATCTCCATACACCGATCGTGACCGCGTCGGACGCCGAGGGAGCCGGCGAGATGTTTCGCGTGACGACGCTTCCGCCGGGTGAAGCGCCGCGAAACGATGATGGTGAGGTCGATTTTTCAGGAGACTTCTTTGGACGGCCCACCTATCTGACCGTGTCGGGGCAGCTCGAGGCCGAGATCGGCGCGCTCGCCCTATCGCGTGTCTATACATTCGGGCCCACGTTTCGGGCGGAGAATTCGAACACCGCTCGTCATCTGGCGGAGTTCTGGATGGTGGAGCCCGAGGTGGCATTCTGTGACCTCGCTGGTCTGGCGGATCTTGCCGAGCGCTTCCTCAAATCCGTTTTCAATGACGTCCTCGATCGGTGCGAAGAGGACATGGCCTTTTTTGCGAAGAGGGTCGAATCCCAGGCGATCGAGCGGATGAAGACGGTGATCGATCGACCTTTCGAGAGGATTCCCTATCGGGAAGCGATCAGGATCCTCGAGCGCTCGGGCGAGAAGTTCGAGTTCCCGGTCGGCATGGGCCTCGACTTGCAGAGTGAGCATGAGCGGTGGCTGACGGAACAACACGTTGGTTGTCCGGTCGTCGTGACGGATTGGCCCGCTTCGATCAAGGCCTTCTACATGTATCGCAATGATGACGACGAAACGGTCGCTGCGATGGATGTCTTGTTGGGAGGGGTTGGCGAGATCATCGGCGGCTCGCAACGCGAGCATAGACTTAGCATCCTGGAAGACACGATCCGGGCGCAGGGTCTCGATCCCGATGACTACTGGTGGTATCTCGATCTGCGGCGTTTCGGAAGCGTGCCGCATGCGGGTTTCGGACTCGGTTTTGAGCGAATCGTGCAGTTCATGACGGGCATGGCCAACATACGAGATGTGTCTCCGTTCCCGCGCGCGCCCGGACAGGCCGAGTTTTGACCGACTCCGCTCGAGGTTATGCGCCGTACGTCTCTCGTGCCCAGCGGTCGAGCGCTTCATTCATGCGATAGAGATTAGCGACGGCAAACTGCTCTTCATTGTTCAAGCGACGAAGCACCATGGCGAGGTCGAGTAAGTGAAGCAGGCGGCCATGCCTCTCGCTCCGGCTCAAGGGCTTGCCACATCGCGGACCGGATTCAACGACGAGATCGTTTTCGACTATTTGCCGCTCGAGTTCGGCAAGCTCACGTGCAACCTCTGATCGCCGGTCTCGGAGCCCGTTTACTAGTCGGACGACTGCGTCGTATTCCGTCTCGGCATCGGCGGTCGATGGATCAAATGGGCGCATCAATTGAAGGACTTTGGCAGGGGGCATGACTGACTCCTCGGAACGAGTCTGCGCGAAAAGGTTGATTCCCTTCAGTCTATGAGGATTCTGACGCTCTTTCTCTTGTCGAGTTCCTTGAAATGCAAATGGAGTCGTTGCGATTCGGGGACGCAGGATATTTTGATTCCGATCTGATGCCGACTCAGAAATGCACGGCGCCGATCAAGCCGCGCAGACGAAGCGAATTCCCTCACGAAATTCCATCGCCTCGAGTGCTGCGCGGATCTCACCACGCGGCTCGGCCCCTGCGACTGAAACGACCACCGGGTAGGACGGTTGTTGAGCGAGGGCCGGGGGTGCAATGACGGGCGCTCCTCCGATGGTTTCTCCAATGCGTCGCGGATGAACTTCGACGATCGCGGCGGGGTGATGGCCCAAAGCCGCTAGCTCATTGCGGAGTGCACGTCCGGTCCGTCCGTGACCCCAGAGGATGTACGAAGGAGCGTCGGCCAGGAAGTCGCGATGCAGATGCCAGGCCCGACAAGCTGTAAAGCGATCGAGTGTGTAGCGTGGATCGTTTCGTGAGAGGCGGTCCGGGCGATCACGCCACCCGACGAGCGACCGTGGGATGATCCCGACGCGGGGACCCCTTCTCAGTAGGCGAAGCAGCAGGTCGTAATCTTCCGGCCAGCCGCGGTCTCGATATCCAAGTTCGACCAGACGCGCGCGTCGGATAGCGAGGGTAGGGTGCGCCACCGGGCATTCTATGAATCGATTCAGCCAGACACTCTCCGCGTTGTGCAGTGAATGAAGCCATTCCTCGTAGCGCCGGCGCCCATCACGGATCGTTTGTCGTGGAAAGATGCGCGGCAGACAGCCAAGTGCATCGAGATCGGAATTCTCCTCGAGGGCTGCACATTGAACCGCGAGCCGGTCGCGATGCATCCAGTCGTCTGCGTCCATTCGTGCGACGATCGGAGCCGAGCAAAGTCGGGTACCGGCGTTGAGAGTTGCGATGAGACCCTCGTGCGCCCGAGCTTCGACGCGAAAGCGAGGGTCACGAGTTGCGAATGCGCGTGCGATCGCGACGGATGCGTCATTCGAGCCATCGTCGACGACGATGCATTCCCAGTTGCTTTCGGTTTGTCGAAGGACGCTTCGCAGACACACGGACAGCGTTGCTTCCGCGTTCCAGACCGGGAGCAGGATCGAGACCCGGGCGTTCTCCGGGGTTGCGATCATCTCGATCGACGCGAAGCGAGGGGGTTGCGCCCCGGCTGCATCAATATTGCATAAGAGTGGTTCTGTTTCAGATAAGAGATGCCGATGCATTGCGCTGTAGAAGCCTTCCGCTTCTCTTCTTTCGGAGCTTCAAGCGTGCGCCGAGCGAGCGAGATCAGACGGATCTTCCGCCGACGACGAGGCGCGCCGCCGTTGGGCGTCGTCGT
>JAQBEG010000050.1:0-3173 GCA_032123985.1 Deltaproteobacteria bacterium | reverse complement strand
GGTTTCACATGCTTCAAAGAACAACCTTGCCTGTTCAAGAATAGCGCTCATAGCGTGCTCCTTTCGTTGATCGAGTGCTTCCCGTGGGGCCGATTACCGCCGTACATGATTGACGAGTACTCTTGTCAATGCCGCCCAACGCACGGCTAACCCGCGACCGGAACCGGCGCGCGCCTTGCGCAAGCAAGGCGCGTGACGGGGCCGGGCGTCGGGTTGAGCCGATTGTTGGGCGGCCCAGCTGGCAGCGGGAGTCACGGCGCGATTGACCTTTCCATGAGCATCGGTCCGCCCTGCTCGGTGATCGACGCAAAATAGGCGTGGCCGTTAAATCGGTGGTTCTCGTAGGAACGTCGGACGCGTTCGACGAACCCCTGCTTCCGGAAGATGTGCTGTGATGTCGTATTCGTTGCCTCCGTGACAGCCACTCGAAACCGTCTGCTCGCACCATGCGCCAAGCACCGGGCGATGAGCTCGTGCGCAATCCCTTGGCCACCGTAATCTGGAGCGACCCCCAAGAGGAAGAGATGCAAGCACTCACCAGGCCGAGGCGGCTCACTTGCCCGGTACTCCGCATCCAGTTGGCCCAAGATGTCGAAGATCGGATTGAACTTGACGCTCAGGTGTTCCAGCCCCTCGGGAAGGGCGCCCGACGAGTCTTCGGTGAGCAACACCCCAACCATTTCGCCCGTCTTGGCAGATCGGGCCACAGTCGTGAGCCCCTCGACTGCCGCTTTCGCACAAAACAGCCTGACGAACGCCTCGAACTCAGCCGGTGTGACGCCAACTGCAACGGCCGGTGGATCGTGGCGCGCGAATACTTCGCCAAGCAGGCGCGCCATCTCGTCTGCGTCTTTCTCGGTGTAGACGCTGTAATGGATCATTCCATCACGTGGCGAGGCCATCTGTCTTAGTCCGCCCAACGCACGCGATAACCCGCGGGCGGGACGGGCGCGCGCCTTGCGCAAGCACGGGCCGTGACGGCACGAACCGTCGCGTTGATGCGCTGGTTAGCCGGCTTCGCGTTCACTCGTTCCCCAGTAGGTCCTGCGCCGTGCGGTGTTTGTTGGCTTCGGCCCAGAACACAGACAGCTTGCTTTTCGGTACGACGGCGTTCTGTGCGTCGTCGCGGGCCAACTGAGAGTACACCTCAGTACCATCAGACAGACTCTCATCGTCAACTTCGCGCAGGTCGTGTAGGCCAATGAATTCCCAGGTGACGTCGTTGCCATCCACGTTTCGATAAGTGTCTGTAGCGTGCCGCCCGAGCTCAAGCGCACGGGTGTATGCCGATTCTGGATCGGCGGCGTGGATGAGCCGGAACTGCAAGTCGAGGAGCCCGGGTTCCGACATGTCGCCATCGACACGCGAGCGAACAACAAGCACGCCGACGAACCATCTAGCTTGACTCATGCCGCGCTCACCTGCTTCTGTCCGGCTAACGCTCGCGATCAGTTGCGGGGTGGGTTGGCGCGACGCGTGCGCAAGCACGCGGCGTGACAACGCACACCGACAACTGCATCGCGTTGTTAGGCTTCACTGGCTGCTCCCTTCGATGTGTGAATCGCCCCGGGATTCCCGGAGACCGTTTTAGTTGACTCCCGCCGCCATGGCGAGAGCCGGCTGGTTTCGATAATAGGCTGCCTCAAACTCCGCAGGCGGAATGTACCCGATCGGCTCGAGCAAACGATGCGAGTTGAACCAAGAAACCCAAGTGAGCGTCTCGAATTCGACGTGATCCAGATTGTGCCACGGACCCTTTCGACGAATGACTTCTTTCTTGTAGAGCCCGTTCACGGCTTCGGCCAGAGCGTTGTCGTAGGAGTCCCCGATGCTTCCGACCGATCTTTCCATACCTGCTTCTGCCAGTCGTTCCGTGTATCGGATCGAGAGATACTGACTTCCGCGGTCGCTGTGATGCACGACGCCTTCGGTTTCACAGCGAGAGCAGAGAGCCTGCTCGAGGGCATCAAGAACCAGATCGGTCCGCGGCGAATTGGAAGCCCGCCAACCGACGATCATGCGAGAAAAGACATCGATGACGAATGCGACGTAGACGAAGCCGCGCCATGTCGCCACGTACGTGAAGTCGGCCACCCAGAGCTCATTGGGACGGGTCGCCGTAAAGTTGCGATTCACGAGATCCGGAGGGCGCGAAGCC
Source organism: Deltaproteobacteria bacterium (assembly GCA_032123985.1). Lineage (GTDB taxonomy): Bacteria > Myxococcota_A > UBA9160 > UBA9160 > UBA4427 > UBA4427. Next base: position 1,015 of record JAQBEG010000050.1, on the reverse strand, counting down.
GACGTATCGGGAATCGTCGTCCTGATCGTCTTCCCGTTTACAGCCCCGCGAAGGCCCAAATCACGCATCAAGCGGGCCACGGTGCATCGTGCGACATCAATGTGTTCGCGTATCAGCTGCTTCCAGAGTTTTCGGACGCCGTAGACTTCCTGCTGCTCGTGCCACACCCGCTTGATCTCTGTCCGAAGTTCAGCGTCTCGTTTCGCACGCGCCGGCAGAAGCTCCGGATTCTTCCGGCGGGCCTCTCGCTCGTAATAAGTCGACGGGGCGATCGGCAGCACGCTGCAGATCGACTCGACCCCGTACTCGTTCCGGTGATCGTCGATGAAGGTCACCATCACCTCGGTCGACGGTCGAGCTCCGCCTGCGCGAAAAAAGCAGCCGCCTTTCGGAGGATCTCATTCGCGCGCCGCAGCTCGCGAACCTCCCTCTCCAAATCCTTCAGGCGTTGCTTCTCGTCGGTCATCAATCCGGGACGCTGGCCGCTGTCCCGCTCGACCTGGCGAACCCACTTGCGCAGGGTCTCCGCCGTACAGCCGATCTTTGACGCGATTGATCCGATCGCTGCCCACTGGGAGGTGTGCTCGCCCTGGTGCTCAAGCAGCAGCCGGACAGCCCGCTCCCGAACCTCTGGTGAATACTTGCTTCGTCTTCCCATGACCCCATCCTCTCAAGAAAAGGGGTCTCCGGAAAACCCGGGGCGATTCAGTTCCCAGTTGAAGAGTGGGTACGATGTCCAAGATGAGAGTGCCGAACGCGCGAAGAACGTGTGATTGCGGTCTCGCGCAGCGTCCCGGCTCGACCACGGAGACGACAAATGGCCATGATCGAGATCGATCTGGGGGAGTTCGTTGATGGCCTCATCGCAAAGAAGGCTTGCGACGGCAATGTCGACGAGATGGAGCGCGCTCGCGCCAAGCGCGAACTCCTGGCGATCGCCGACAAGGCTGTAGACGTTGCGATCAGGCGCGCGGTACTTCGCCATGTGCTCGACCGCTCGTAGAGCAAACGCACC
>JAQBEG010000049.1:0-8794 GCA_032123985.1 Deltaproteobacteria bacterium | reverse complement strand
CGGCAGGGCGCTCCAAAAGGAGGCGACCGAGACGGTCGCTGCCATGGTCTTCGCATAGGACCGGTAGACAATCGGTAGAAGTCAGCGGTGCCGGGTGCTCCTCGGCACACGGCACCGGCAAACTCCACCACGTTGACCTGGCCCTTTCGTGCCCGGAGCAGGATTCGAACCTGCACGGCCGAAGCCAGGCGATTTTAAGTCGCCCGCGTTTACCATTTCGCCATCCGGGCTCGAACTGGAGTCTATACTTTCGTCTTCTCGAGCGCCTCGCCTGAGAGCAACTAGCCCGATCGGGCGCGACAGGAGTGCCCGACTTCCATGTTTCACAATCAGCGTATCGTAGTCGTCATGCCCGCCTACAATGCCGCTCGGACCCTCGAGAAAACCGTTCGAGAGATCCCGATGGACCTCGTGGACGACGTGATCGTCACCGACGATGCGAGCTCCGACGACACCGTAGCCGAGGCGAAGAGGCTCGGACTCCGAACGCTCGTGCACGATCGCAATCGCGGCTACGGCGGCAACCAAAAGACCTGTTATCAGGAAGCTCTACGCCTTGGTGCGGACATCATCGTCATGCTGCACCCCGACTATCAATATACGCCGAAGCTTCTCCCGTCGATGATCTGCCTGCTGTCCGACGGCCCGTTCGACGCAGTTCTTGGTTCGCGCATTCTCGGTGGAAGCGCACTCGCGGGAGGAATGCCCCGCTACAAATACGCCGCGAATCGCTTCCTCACCGCAACTCAAAACGCACTCGCGGGAGCCAAGCTCTCGGAATATCACACCGGCTATCGCGCCTTCACCCGAGAAGTTCTCGAAGCGCTTCCGCTTCTCGAGAACTCGGATGATTTCGTCTTCGACAATCAAATGCTCGCGCAGATTCTGTATCAGGGATTTCGAATCGGCGAGATCAGCTGCCCCGCCGCCTATTTCGAAGAAGCTTCCTCGATCAACTTCAGTCGCTCTCTGAAATATGGATTCGGGGTGCTGGGTGTGTCGATCCAACTATTCGCCCAGCGACTGGGCCTCGCCAAATATCCGATATTCGACCCAAACGGGCGCAAGCTCGAGCCAAGTTCATCGCCGCCGGCGCCGGTCGAGTCCACATAGAATTGCACGGGAAGCGATACGGGACAACGATGCTCGAATCACATCGCGAGTTCCTGCCCATTTCATTTTTGGTAACTCATGAAGGCGGCGCCCGGATTCGAACCGGGGATCGCTTGACCTTACATCAGGGATCTCGCACACCGCCGCTTCGGTGGATTGCTTCTTTTGGTTCGCGATATCGACACGCTCCTCGGGGTCGCGGACCCCGGATTGTGTCTCTTATTTTGGAAGGCTCTGGAGTCCGGATCCTGCAGATGGGCTACACCTTGGGGCCATAGACCCTCGAGTGTCTCTTGTCATAGAAGGCTCTGGAGTCCGGATCCTGCTGATGGGCTACAGAGGCCGCATTCGGCGAGCCGGCGGGATGCTGGAAGCGGCCGAGTCCGGATGGCAGACTGTGCGGCGCCTCACGTCTGATCCCCAGCTCAGGTCGTTGTACAGGAGAGCGAGTTGCTGACGAGATCACGACGACACGGACGAAGCAGGAGCAGAGCCGCCTGGCTCAGTTTCCTCGGGATCCCCGCTCTCCCTCCCGAGCTGGCTGCCTCGGAGGGGTCGCAGTGACCCTGCGCATGTGCTCTGGTCGAAGATCGAGATCCAGTGACAAGGTCGAGCGTCGCGCTGCCGAGGTGCGGGTTTGACTGGAGCGCGCGTCAGCCCCATGCGGCCCCTCCTGGCGTGGACCCTGCGCGTGACGCTGCTATGCCTGTCCCTCGCCTTGGTGCTCCTCATCTTCGAGGTGGGGCTGCGGCTACTGGGTTACCAGGCGATCTACAGCGTCTACTCCAAGCCGTCGCTCCTGTGGCAGCACGACGAGCTGCTCGGCTGGTCCCACGCGCCCTATTCCTCGGACACCTACATCGGCCCTCGCCCCTGGCCCGTCGAGTTCTCCGCTCCCGTCGAGATCAACTCCATTGGGCTCCGAGGGCCCGAGCCGCGCGATCTCCCACCCGAGGGCTACCGCATCCTTTTCATGGGGGATTCGATGGTGGCGGGCCTCGAGGTCCCTTACGAGTCCACTTTCGTCCACCTCCTAGAGAAGGGGCTCAACGCGGAGTTCGACTTCCCCATCGAGGTGATCAACGCCGGGGTACGCGGCTACGGGACCGACCAGTCCTACCTCTACTACCTGGAGCGTGGCCGGGCGCTGAAGCCCGACATGGTCGTCTTCCGCCATAGCGAGAACGATCCGGTGAACAACATGACTCTGCACCGGATGCGGCGTCCCTTCAGCAAGGCCGCGTTCGTGCTCGATGGGACGGGCGCAATGGAGCTGCGCGGCAATCCTGTGCCCAGCTACCCGCTCTGCTCCGCGTACTCGCTCAACGAGGACTACGTCCCGATGCGCATGGATTCGCTCCTCAACCGCATCCTGTGTGTGTTCGAGACCCGGCTCGCCGATCATTCCGCGGCCTTTACCTTTTTAGCCCTCACTCTGCGCAACAGACCGAGCATCATTTCGCAGCTCCACAAGCTCACGTCACCCCGCAATAGCGAGGCCGCCTTTCGGACCGACGAGGACAGCGGCGTGGGCGAATTCACCAGGTCTCCCGCCGACGAACTCACGTTCGCCCTGATCGAGGTCATGGCGAAGACCGTGCGGAGCGACGGGGTCGAGTTCGTGATGTTCAGCAAGCCCCTGGAGCAAGAGCGCCTCGGCGATGCCGATCTCCAGGCGCTGGGGCTTCCCCTGCACTCGGTGCTGATCACTCCGGAGATCAGCGGGGACCGGCGCTACCATTTCGTCAATGACAGTCATTTGAACGAGTACGGCCATCAGCTCGAGGCCAGCTTGATTACGCCGGTAATCGCAGAGCGGATCCGCGAGACGGGTGCCGGCGCGCAAGCCGTGCAGCCGGCGGGCGGCCAGGCCGAAGAGGCCGGCGGGTCCGATTGACGTGGCCTCCCGCGGGTCTCGATGGGAGCATCCTTCTTCACTCGAGGGGCACGTTCGGCGAACTGGCTCGATCTGAATGCTGTCACCAGCCGGCACCACCGCTGCTTCCCAGACCTGTCCGCCGTAGACGGGAAAATTGGGCGGGGAATGGATCCTCACGCTGACCCGGGCGTCGCCCGGGTTGTGCATCTCAACGAAGGCCGGCTTTCCTGCTGCGCGCTGAGCAAACCAGGCTGAGCTCGAGCTCGGGCCGGTCCGCGAGGAAGACGTTGCCGGCGCAGAACTCGTGCCCGCTGTCGATGGGTTCCCGGAAGTACGGGGTCCCCTCGTGCACCCGGGCGATGCGGAAGAAGCCTCGGCCTGGCTTCGGAACCGGGACGGCCGAACGCCAGATCGGCCAGGGCATGAGCCGCGACGACGCCCAGGCCTGCCGTGATGCGGATCATGGGACACACGTTGAAGGTGTGACGAGCGATCGGTATGTGAAGCTCGCAGCGGAGACCACGACGGGGACGATCGAAAAAAGCCGAGCAACGAGCGCCCAGCAAGCGATCGTAACACCAGATCGCGTCAGTGCATTACCGCTTGCGAAGCAGCAACCAAGCACCAACAGGCGAAAACGAACCTCGTAAGTATTTGTTCTGAAGCGTTTTTGGAGGCGGCGCCCGGATTCGAACCGGGGATCAGGGCTTTGCAGGCCCGTGCCTTACCACTTGGCTACGCCGCCTCGAAGGGCCCCGTTCCAGGAAACCCCCTCACATCTCCGCCAGCGGAGATTGTGGCTCACAGGATGTACCAGCGCGACCATCGTGCGTCAATCGAATCGCGGCAACAGATCACAGCGGTCGACTAGAACTCCGGACAAAGGGCTCTTTCGCCGCCGATCGACACGACGCAACTATCCCCTTCGACTTCGACTTCTTGTAGAAATTCTGCCTGCACAGCGTGTGTGAAACGTGCGAGCAGCCCGCCGGAAACGCTCTCCTGCATGATCCGGCACAGCAGCGCCCCATCGATGGGAGAACTCGAGAGCGTCGACACATCGAGTCGCTCCCGGCGTCCATTCGAGAGCGTGATCTCGCCGGTTTCGAAATCGATCGAGCGTACGAAGAACCCCGCCTCCTCGACCTCGACTTGTCCCCGAAAATGTTTGAGTCGAACGATGTACTTCTCCTGGTCGGGCAGATACTCGACGGAACGATCGAAATGCTCTCGCAATCGCCGATTCCCGATTGCCGCCCCCTCGTGGGTAAAGCGGCCGTCGTGATGCAGTACCAGACCAAATGGTTGCAAGGGCGGCGGACCAGTGGGCGCACCGTATTCGCTCACCGATCGCATTCTCCGGAAACGAGATGCAACATCGCTGCAGTCGGCAGCAGGTCATCCAGTCGAGCGCCTCGAAGCATTTCGGGCATCGCCTGGGCGTGTATGAAACTCGCCGAACGACATCGAATTCGTCGCGGTAGGCCTTCTCCATCCGAGACGAGAAAGAACCCGAGCTCACCCGTCGACGATTCGATCGACAGCGCGGTCTCACCGGCCGGGATCAACGGTCCATCCAATACGAGCGCCGACCTCGCCAAGGGGTCCATCCCGTCCGGCCCACACCATCCCGGATTGGCCAGCCGTGTCACGCCAGGTCCGAGGCTCGCCAAAAAATCCTGGCATTGTTCGACGATACGCAGGCTCTGACGAACCTCCTCGACGACCACGAGTAGCCGATCGAAATCATCACCGTTCTCGCCGATCGGAACATCGAAATCGACCGCACCATAGGCGAGATAAGGCGCATCGCGCCGAACATCCATCGGGATCCCGGCCGCGCGCACGATCGGACCCGTCACGCCCCACGCGACACAATCTTCTGCCGACAGCGATGCAACATCCCGAAGGCGCGCCTGACAGCTCGGATTGTCCACGGCGATCGCCTCGAAGCGAAGGAGAATTGCTTCGAGTGCTGTCTGCGATTGGCGCCATCGCTCAGCGAACCCATCCGGCAGGGCCGAGGCGACGCCGCCAAGCATCACCCAACCCCCAAATGGGCCTCGACCGGTGACCGATTCGAGGAGTCGGGTGGCGCGTATCTCCCCTTGCTGCGCGACGTGTTCCCCAGCTGGCAACCCGATCGACGTCGCGACCGCGGCCAGTCGTGCAAAATGATCGGACACCCGAGCGATCTCGGACGCGAGGGTGCGCAACCAGATCGCCCGATCGGGCGCGACCACACCCGCTAGATTTTCGACGGCGAGGCAATAACCAACCTCAGCCATCAAACCACCGGCGTAGCCCAGTCGACTCACATAGGGCCGCGCGCGATGCCAGGGTCGAGATTCGACCTCTTTTTCGAAGCCACGATGCCCGATTCCGATTTCGACCTCCAGGTCCGTGATCTGCTCGCCATCGAGCGAAACGAGAAAACTGACGGTGCCTCCGGCGGCCCCGAGAATCCGGCGCACAGCTGGGTGGCTGTGACCCACCTCGATGACCGTTTCCGAAAATCCGAGTGCCTCCGAAAGGGTCGTGGTGCGCTCGTCAGCAAGATCGATGCTCACCGCTCGGCCTCCTTGGGCAGTGCCAGGTTCGGCTGCCGCGGATGATCTTTGCGCAACGGCGCACCGTCGAAGTCCGCCTCCAGCAAGATTCGCCGCAGATCCGGATGGGACGTGAAATGAATTCCGAAGAGATCAAAGACCTCGCGCTCGAGCCAATTCGCAGCCGGCCAGAGCTGCACCACCGAATCAAGCGTTGGCTCGGCCTCATCGAGCGGTAGGTGCATCCGCAATCGCGCATTGAGGGCCGGCGAGTGCAGCCGATAGACGATCTCAAAGCGCCGGCGCTGTCCGCCTCGATCAACGGCTGTGAGATCGACCAACCGCCGCATCGAGAGATTCGGATCATCACGCAGGCGACCCAACAGACCCAGCGCCTGCGCAGCTTCGACAGTCAAACGAAGCTCACCGTCAAAACCACTCGCGATCTCGACATCGAAACCTCGAAGGTTCTTTCGCAGCCTATCTCGATCAAGATTACCCATTCGGCCTCAGCCCTTCGCCGATAGCAGATCGGACAGCACGGGCCGTCCAGAGATCAGCGCGAATTCGACTGGCGCTGCCGCCGTCATCTCGATGGCGCCCTCCGGACACGCCTCGGCACAGATTCCGCAGCCGATGCACGCGCCACGGACGAGTTCGAAACGCGTTACCCGAAGTCCAGCGCCCTCCCCTTCGATCTCGAGCAGGAGACAACGACTCGGGCAAACGCGAACGCATAGATCACATCCCACACACCGATGCGAACCGCTCGCGTCGCGTACAAGCTGGGGAAAGAGTGGGCTGTCCTTGGCACAAGGAGAAGTCGAAGGGGCCGGATCGACAATTGCTGGTGTTCGAGAAAGCGCTGCCCAAACCGAGCGAAGCCAATCCGGCAACGCCCGTGGCGCTGCGAAGAGACTGCGACGAGACCGTGTGACGACAACGACCTGGGCGGGCATGTGGCGACAATAGAGAAGCGACGACGCGCGAGCGAGTCCCGTCTGAATTGCCCGCTCAGCCCGATCCGTGGCCGAGATGAGTCCGCATACTCCGCGCGACGACTTCACGCACGCGGGCTCCGAGCGCAGCATGCCACGCTGGCAGTAGATGCGGAACGCCTTCCTCGCGAGCCTGTTCGACCGCCACCGACGTCATCTCGACCCCGGTCAGGCCACACGGCACGATCGAGTCGAAACCCAGCAAGTCGATCGTGACATTGAGGGCGAAACCGTGGAACGTGACCCAACGCCGAATACCGACGCCGATCGAAGCGATTTTTCGTTCCGGGCCTGCGCGAGAAGCACTGCGGGATCGATCGACGAAAACCCCGGTCCAGCCTGGCATCCTCTTCGCCGGCACTCCCAACTCTTCGAGGGCATCGATCAAAGCCGCCTCCAGGCTGCGAAGATGTAAATGGACATCGCGTCGGCCCAGCGCATCGAGATCGATGATGGGATAACCGACGAGCTGTCCGGGCGCATGAAAAGTAATGTCTCCGCCGCGACCGACCTCGAAGAGTTCGATCCCCAGTTCGCGCAGCCGCGCCTCGCCCATTCGGAGATTCGCACGGTCTGTGCTGCGGCCTAGGGTAATCACTCTCGGATGCTCGAGCAGGAGAAGTCGATCCGTCGTTCGTCCTGCGAGCCGGTCGGCCACCGCCTGATGCTGGACTGTGAGCGCATCCCGGTAGGACGTCTCACCCAACCATTCGACGGAAAACGACTCGCTCACCCTATGCTTGGACCTCGCCTACAGATCAAAATCAGCCAACTCGAGCAATTCGCGTATTCGATAAAGAAAGCCGTTCGCCGGGGCCCCATCGACTGCACGATGATCGTAGGAAAGCGCCAGGTACATCATGGTCCGAATCACGATGGCGTCCTCGCCCTCGAGAGTTCGTACGACCGGACGCTTGGCGATCTCGCCCATCCGAAGAATTCCGACTTGAGGCTGATTGATGATGGCGAAACCGTAGAGATTCCCGTGACGACCCGGATTGGAGACCGTGAAGGTTCCCCCGCGTAGATCGTCCGCCGTGAGCTTCTTGTCTCGTGCGCGACTGGAAAGGTCATGAATCGCCAGCGCGGTCCCTGCGAGTGAAAGTCGGTCGGCATCTCGGACGACCGGAACGACGAGACCCTTCTCGGTCTCGGTCGCCACACCGACGTGTACATTCTGCTTTTCGACGATGCTGTCCTCGATGACGGACGCATTCAGTGCCGGGTATTCCCGCAGCGCTCGAACGGCAGCGTGAACCACGAAGGGTAGAAACGTCAGAGCGACGCCGTAGGTCTCCTGGAACGCTTTCTTGTGCTGATTGCGTAGTCGGACGACACGGCTCAAGTCGAGCTCGGCGACAGTCCCAACATGGGGACTGGTGCGCTTCGAAAACACCATGTGTTCGGAAATAATCCGCCGCATGGGCGTCATCGGAATGACGCGATCACCCGGCTGCAGTTCGTATCCGAACGACGGCGACGGGCGCGCCTGCCGCGGAGCGGGCGCTTGCGGAGCTACGGCGGGAACAGGTGGCGCCGCGACTGGGCGACTGGGCGCATCCACGATCGCGCTCGGCGAAGCTTCGGTTCCATGTCGGAGGATGTCTTCCTTCGTCACTCGCCCCGCACTGCCGGTACCCTGGACGTCACGAAGATCGATCGAGGCTTCGTCGGCCATTCTGCGTGCGACGGGCGTCGCGATGATCTCTTCAACAAGAACGTCCGGGGTCGCGCCCGCATTCGGAACTTTGGCTGGGGCACCGACGGATGCGGCATCGGCTTTTGCGTCGGGGTCGATCGTGGCAAGTACGGCGCCAATCTCAATGACATCACCCTCAGCGACCCGGATATTTTCGATCATGCCCGCACAGGGCGCCGGAATCTCGGCGTCCACCTTGTCGGTCGTCACCTCGACAATCGGCTGGTCGACTTCGACCATTTCGCCCTCTGAAACGAGCCAGCGCGCAACGGTCCCCTCGAAGACACTCTCTCCGAGCGAAGGCAGCTCTACCGCAATCGACATCTAATCTCCTTACTGCAGATCACTCGCGAGTGTGAATCGGCCACTCTCGGCTCTCTCTTGATTCGCGACCGGGCCCGCGGAGCGCACCAGATCGCAATACCTCTAGCGCATCTCGCAACGCTGCTGGCGCAGGCGGACACCCCGGCACAATCAGATCAACCGGCAGAATACGAGAGAGTCCCGAAATCGTCGCATAGTTGTCGTAGGCGCCGCCAGAGATCGCGCAGGCACC
>JAQBEG010000048.1:0-13227 GCA_032123985.1 Deltaproteobacteria bacterium | reverse complement strand
GGTATGGACCCAAGAAGTAGTGGTGACCCGGGCGCGATTCGAACGCGGATGACAGGGCCGCTGCACCAGCTTTCTCGAGTTGGAGCGCGCGCGGGCTGCGCCCGTATTCGCGGCCTGGCGGCCGCTCTCCCCATCTTCTTTCCGAAGCTGGGACTCTCAGATCGTGTGCCCTGCTACGTCCGAAAAGTAGTGGTGACCCGGGCGCGATTCGAACGCGCGACCCCCAGCTTCGGAGGCTGGTGCTCTATCCAGCTGAGCTACCGGGCCACGTCGCCGAACGTCGATGACGTTGACGAGTGGAGTCGTGGGTGGTGGGGCATAGTGGACTCGAACCACCGACCTCCGCGGTGTGAACACGGCGCTCTAACCAGCTGAGCTAATGCCCCACGAAGCCTGGCGACCTCGAGAATCACAATTTTTAGCGCGTCTAGTCTTTCGACGCTGCCCCGGAAACCGGCTTGGGCTTGGGCGCTTTCGTGGCCTGGTGCTTGCCGGCCGCGCGCACGAATGCCTCGAAGAGGGGATGCGGATTGAAGGGCTTCGACTTGAACTCCGGATGGAACTGCGAGGCGACGAAGAAGGGGTGGCTCGGGAGTTCGATGACCTCGGCGAGTCGGCCGTCGGGGCTCGATCCGGAAAAGAGAAGTCCCGCTTCCTCCAGACGCTCGCGATACTCGGGGTTGAATTCGTAGCGGTGGCGATGGCGTTCGCTGATTTCGGTCGTGCCGTAGGCCTCCGCCGCTTTCGAGCCGGGTAGGAGAACGCAGGGATAGGCGCCGAGTCGCATCGTTGCGCCTTTGTCCTCGATGTCTCGCTGCTCGGGCAACAGGCCAATCACCGGATGCTTCGTATCGGGATCGACTTCCGAGGAGTTGGCGCCTTCGAGCCCGGCAACGTTGCGGGCAAACTCACAGCAGGCGAGCTGCATGCCGTAACAGATCCCGAGAAAGGGAACATCGTTTTCGCGCGCGTATTGAATCGCCCGAATCTTTCCTTCGACTCCGCGCGATCCGAACCCGTGCGGGACGAGAATTCCGTCGAGCTCGGACAGGACTTTCGTGTCGACAAGCTTTTCGGAATCGAAGTACTCGATCCGAACCTCGCTCGCGCATGCGAAGCCACCGTGATAGAGCGCTTCGTTCAGGCTCTTGTAGCTCTCGGTCAGGTCGACGTATTTCCCGACCATGCCGATCTTGACCACATAATCGGGATTGCGACGAGTATTGAAGAGTCGTTCCCAATGGCGGAGGTCCGGTCGGCCGGTCCACATGTTGAGGATCTGGGCGATTTTTTCGTCGAGATTCTCTTTCGCAAAGGCAAGCGGGACTTCGTAGATCGACTCGACGTCCTTGGCGGTAATGACGGCGTCCTCGTCGACATTGCAGAAAAGCGCGATCTTGGCTTTGATCGCCTTGGACAGAAAGCGATCCGTGCGACAAAGGATGATGTCGGGGGCGAGACCGACCGACTGCAGTTCCTTCACCGAGTGTTGTACGGGCTTGGTCTTGACCTCGCCGGCGGTCGCCTGATAAATGACCGGGGCGACGTGAATGAAGCAGCAGTTTTCACGGCCCGCGTCAGCCCGAAACTGACGTATGGCCTCGAGGAAGGGAAGCGATTCGATGTCGCCTACCGTGCCGCCGATCTCGACGAGGATCACGTCCGCGTCCTGACCGGCCGTGAGAATGGCTTCCTTGATTGCGTCGGTGACGTGGGGAATGACCTGGACGGTACCGCCCAGGTAATCGCCTCGGCGTTCACGCGAGAGGACCGAATCATAGATCCGCCCGGCCGTCATGTTGTTGACCCGGCCGAGCTTCGCGTTCGTAAAGCGCTCGTAGTGGCCAAGGTCGAGATCGGTCTCGGCGCCGTCTTCAGTGACGTAGACCTCGCCGTGTTGAAAGGGGTTCATCGTCCCTGGATCGACATTCAGATAGGGGTCGAGTTTGAGGAAGGTGACGTCCAGGCTCCGCGCCTCGAGCAATGCACCGATCGAGGCCGAGGCAAGACCCTTGCCGAGCGAGGACATCACTCCGCCGGTCACAAAAATGTATTTGGTCGATCTCGGACTCATGATTGGCACCCTCTCGCAGAGCCCTCGCTGGGCCCTGGTCTCTCATTCTCGTTGATTTCAAGCAAAACGCTCATTTCACACCCCGCCATCGAACACAGCTTCATCGCACCGCCGCCTCAGGCCGATTGGCCAGACCATCCTCGATCCGGACCCTATGGATCGGCACGAATGGCGCCGGCAGCGCATCCGCCGCGAAAAAACCCATCTCGAGAGTCTCGTCCGGCGTCGTCGGCTCGCCCTGCTCCACCGCCTTCGCCTGAAAACAAAGATTCACGATCTGCACCCGACCTCGACCGGTCGTAGCTTCCGTGGCTTCCGTGGCTTCCGTGGCTTCCGTGGCTTCCGTGGAATAGTCGACGACCTGCGTCGCCGGATCCGAATACACCCCGATCAAGCGCCCGAGTTCGACGGACCAACCGGTTTCTTCGATGACCTCGCGTCGCGCCGCATCGGCCACGGATTCGCCCACCTCAACGAAGCCTCCGGGAAGTCCCCAGTGACCGTTATCGGATCGGCGCATCAATAATATTTCGCGACCCCGCCAAACCATTGCGGAGACCGAGAGCCCAAGCATAGTTGGGTCCAGAGCGAAGTATTGGGTCACTGGGGGAGCCTCCCCCGTGACATCGAGCGCTCGATTATGTCAAGCCTGACGATGACTGATTTGTGTCTCAGACCGGTTCGGCCTGAGAGTGCGTCTTTCTCAACGCAACGGACGTATACAGCGACGCGGGCGCTGCGGCTTTCGTATTCAGTCACACCTACTTCGATCGGGGGGTCCGGCTTTGTATAGCCCGCCGTCAGTCCGGTCGCCAATCACCAGCGGCTCAATGACACTCCAAAACGACAAACGGCCGACTCGAAAACGAGCCGGCCGTCGCCAGAAGATAAATTGAACTCGCTCTAGCGCTTCGAGAACTGGAAGCGCGCGCGTGCGCCCTTCTGTCCGTACTTCTTGCGCTCCTTCTTGCGAGCATCGCGAGTCAGGTAGCCGGCTCGCTTGAGCGTCGTCCGCTGCGTGCCGTCGAGCTTCTCGATTGCCCGTGCGATGCCATGACGAAGTGCGCCAGCCTGACCGGCGACACCGCCTCCATTGAGCGTTGCGTCGATATCGTATCGACCCACGCTCTCGGTCTTGTCAAAGGGCGTACGGACCATGATCTGGAGCGCTGTACGCGGAAAGTACTCATCCATCGGGCGGCCGTTGACTTTGATCTCGCCGGAACCCAGTGTGAGGCGAACGCGAGCAACAGCGCTCTTTCGCTTTCCGGTGGCTTGAATGACATCAGACAAGGGGCAGTTCCTCTGGTTTCTGCGAAGCATGGGGATGATTCGGACCCGAGTAGACCCGAAGCTTCGACAACATCTGGCGTCCGAGCGTATTGCCCGGAAGCATGCCGCGCACCGCCGACTGAACGACGCGATCGGAATGCGCCGAGGCGAGCAACTTGTCCGCCGTAACCGATTTCACTCCGCCCATGTAGCCGGTGTGGCGGTAATAGATCTTTTTTTCCCGCTTGCGACCGGACAACGCCACCTTCTCGGCGTTCACGACGATCACGTGATCGCCGGTGTCCGAGTGGGGCGTATAGGTCGGCTTGTGCTTTCCACGCAGGACGGATGCGATCCGCGTCGCAAGTCGGCCCAAGATCAGATCTTCAGCATCCACGACGTACCAGCAGCGCTCGACCTGGTCGGCGCTAATGCTCTTCGTCGCGGCAAAAGCTCGGTTCGCCATTTCGAGTTGTCTACTCCTGGTTTCTTGTCCTGATTCTTGTGTCTGGGATCGCTCGTAAGATTGGACACGAACGAATGCCCAGGCCATGGAAGGGACCTCTGGGACCGCGATGGTTTACCCTACGGGGCTACTCTCGTCAACCGAGATGCGACGAGAGGGTCGATTCGCCGCTTCTGTGACGGCCAGCGACCAGCTATCTCGGACCTCGACCAGGACCAGTCCATTCGCGGGTGCCGTCGGCCCCGCCTGCTGCCGATCGAGCGAGGCCAGGATTTCGGCGCCCCGCGCCACCTCCCATCGCCCGCGCCCGATCTCGATCAGAGTCCCGGCGAGGTTTCGCACCATATGGCGCAGAAAGCCCTCTCCTTCGACATCGAGAATGATCTCCGACCCAGCCTCACCCTTGATTCCCACGGCCTGAATCGTCCGTACGGTCGTTTTGACCTCGGATCCGGCGCCCTGCAGGGCTGAAAAGTCGTGCGTCCCGACGAAGACCTCAGACACTTCCCGCATCCGACCGACGTCGAGGGGATCCCGCAGCCAGTGAAATCGACCTGCCCGCAGCGGCGATCGGTCTGCGCCGTTCCAGATCTGATACCGGTAGTGTTTCCCGCGCGCCTCGCGCAGGGCGTCCCAGTCGAGCGGCACCGCGTCGACTTCTCGAACTGCGATATCCCGGCAAAGCCGGCCATTGAGTGCGCGAGCCAGTTGCTCGGCCGTGAACTGTGTCGAGACCTGAACGCTGGCCACTTGTCCCAAGGCATGGACGCCCGCGTCCGTTCTCCCGGCCCCACGCACGCGCGCCCGACTTCCCGTCACGGACTCGAGCGCCTCGGTCAAGACACCCTGCACCGTCCGCGACGGTCGCTCGCCGGCCTGGACTTGCCAGCCCTCGAAATTGAGACCGTCATACTCGAGAACCAGGCGAAACGTGCGACGATCGAGCGAAACGGAATCGGCGCTCACGACAGACCGAGCCGACGGCTCGCCAGTCGCAGTGCTTGATCGGCAACCAGCCGCAGCGGATCACACGCGATCCACAATCGCCAGCTCAGGCCGTCCGGCAGCGACCGATCGGCTTCGATGCGACCGATCAGAACCTCGTCCGACCCGATGGCGTCGCGCAGCGTCGGCCCGATCGGGCCGGCAGCACCCTCTTCGACCGGGGCGAGACCACGTGATCCAAGTCCGTCGCGCGCGACCAACAAGCCCGCCTTCGCAATGAGTCGTGCTTCGAGATCTTCGCGGGAAAGCGGCTCGGCCAACTCGAGCGCGAGCGACGCGCCCTCGCCTACGAACGTCGGTACCTGGATACTCGCGATCCCGACTCGCAAATCTTCTCCGAATAGACGCCGGCATTCCGCCTGGACGCGGTTGCAATCGATTCCGCCGCCAGGAATAACATCGAACGCGACCGCCTGGCCCGCCGGTCCAGCATCGGGCGATTCCTCCTGGTTGAAGAGCGCGATCGACTCCTGCGACAGCGCCAGAACGCCGCGTCGGCCGCGCGAGGAGACGCTGCAGAGCACGGTTCCAACGACGCGCGTCACCGCGAGCGCCTCGAGAATCGGCGCCCACGCGAGCGTCGTGCCCGATGCGACCGACAGTAGCGGCGCAGT
This sequence comes from Deltaproteobacteria bacterium, assembly GCA_032123985.1. GTDB lineage: Bacteria > Myxococcota_A > UBA9160 > UBA9160 > UBA4427 > UBA4427. The sequence continues at coordinate 7,796 of JAQBEG010000048.1, read as the reverse complement.
CGCGACGATGTCGTCTGTCAGCGGCAGCGATGCGTCGGTTTGGGTCGACATCGAGGCGGGCATCGGCATGGGAACTTCCGCCTGATTCGAGAGCGCGCCCGTGCAGTCGACACACGGCACTTCGGCGCGAAGCGCCTCGCGGACGACCTCCAACGCCTGAGCCGCAGGCGTGCAGATGAAGACGAGGTCCCGCCCCTTGAGAACGGGCCACTCACTCACGACATCCAGCGACTCGCCGCGAAACTGAAACTCCATGCCAGCGGATTCGATCGAGGCCACGCCCACCAGATCTGCGATCGGCCAATCGCTCTCGGCCAGGTTGTCGATCAGCTGTTGGCCGAGATGACCCGTCGCACCAAAGACGACGATGCGTTTGGCCTGACTCCTACTCATGGGTCGAGTCTCCGTTCCTCTAGTTGAATCATGCACGATTCAGGCATGGTCGAGCGCTTCCAGGACGAGCTCGCCCATGCGAAGGCACCCGACGGTCTCGCGCGTCTCGCCGGGCAGGAGCAGATCGCCGGTGCGGTGTCCCGCGTCGAGCACCTCCGTTACGGCCTGGCGGACCGCTCCGGCGGCTCTCTTCGCTTCGAACGTGATCTCTAGCAACATCGCCACGCTCTGAATCGCTGCCAGCGGATTGGCCAGATCCTTGCCCGCGATATCGGGCGCAGAACCGTGCACCGGCTCGAAAAGTCCAAAGCCCCCCACGGCCAGACTCGCCGACGGAAGCATGCCGAGGGAACCGGTGATCATGGCGGCCTCGTCCGAGAGGATATCTCCAAAGAGATTGCCGGTGACGATCACGTCGAAGCGACGCGGATCCTGCACGAGCAACATGGCGCACGAATCGACCAGCTGATGTGCCAACTCGACGTCCGAGTAGTCTGCTGCCACCTCGTCGACGACCTCGACCCAGAGCTGCGAGACTTCGAGCACGTTGGCCTTGTGAACATGGGTGACGTGGTTTCGACGAAGCCTCGCCTGTTCGAATGCGACGCGGACGATGCGCTCGATTTCGTGCTCGTGATAGGCCATGGCATTGGTCGCGCTGCGATCGCCCTTCTCTCCCTTGCGCCCTCGTGGCTCACCGAAATAGATCCCACCCGTGAGCTCGCGAACCACCAACAAGTCGACGCCCTCGACGATTTCGGGCCGTAGCGCTGATGCATTCACGAGTGCGGGGAGAACGGATGCGGGCCGCAAATTCGCGAAGAGCCCGAGCGCCTTGCGGATGCCGAGCAAACCCTTCTCGGGGCGCACGTCCACCGGCATGTCGTCCCATTTCGGTCCGCCGACCGCACCGAGCAGCACGGCCCGGCTCTGTCGACACGCGTCGATCACTTCATCGCGCAACGGTGTCCCATGGGCATCGATCGAGCAGCCGCCGATCAGCTCCTCCTGGAACGCGAATTCGAGACCTTCCTTCCTGCCCGCCGCCACCAGGACAAGACGCGCCTGCTCTGTCACTTCAGGACCGATCCCGTCTCCGGGCAACAAGATGATTCGTTCTGCCAATGAATTCTCTTTCGTTTCGTTCAGGTTGATTGGGGTCGAATAGGCTTGATTGAACTCGCCAGCGCCGGGCGCCGCGACTCTTTCTCGAGCCTCTTGTAGAAGGAGAACGCTGTCCGGTCAGATGCCCCTGGGCGCATCCACGTCGCGCCGTTGCTTGTGCCACTCGAGTTTGTTCAGGGCGTGCACATAGGCCTTGGCACTCGCGACCATCACGTCTTCGTGAACGCCGTTGCCGATCACGCGACGACCCTTTTCTTCGATCGTCACAGAGACTTCGCCCTGGGCATCGAGACCGGCCGTCACGGCGTGCACCTGGTACTGAATCAATTCGCTGGAGGTCTCGGCCAGATCCGAGATCGCGCGAAAGATCGCATCGACCGGTCCGACTCCCGACGCCTCGCGCTCCCGCGATTTCCCATCGAGATTTAGACAAACCCGCGCGCTCGGCGCCCGATCGCTTCCGCAGGTCAAGAGGAGAGATTCAAACACGTAGCGATCGTCAATAGCGTGCACCGAGTCCGAAACGATCGCCTCGAGGTCTTCGTTGTAGATGACCTTTTTGGCATCAGCGAGGCTCTTGAAGCGGCGAAAGGCACGCTCGAAGCTCTCTCCCTCGAGGTCGAAGCCCAGTTCGAGCAGCCGATCGCGGAACGCATGCCGGCCAGAATGCTTTCCGAGTACGAGTTCGTTGGAAGCGCGCCCGATCGACTCCGGCGTCATGATCTCGTAGGTAATCGCGGCTTTTAGGACGCCGTCCTGATGGATTCCAGCTTCGTGGGCAAAGGCGTTGTCGCCCACGATCGCCTTGTTGGGTTGGACCTGGACACCCGTGACCGACGATAGAAGTCGACTCGAGGAGTATATCTCGCGAGTATCGATACCGACTTCAAGGCCTGCGAATTCGTCGCTACGCGTCTTGAGCGCCATCACGACCTCTTCGAGTGAGGTGTTGCCTGCGCGTTCGCCGATTCCGTTCACGGTGCATTCGATCTGACGCGCGCCCGCACGAATGGCGGCGAGGCTGTTGGCGACCGCCAGGCCCAGATCGTTATGGCAGTGAACCGAAAAGACGACGCCCGAGCCCTCCGAAGCACCCTCGACATGGGCGCGGAGATACTCGATGAGCGCGCCATATTCCCTCGGCGTCGTATAGCCAACTGTATCGGGCACGTTCAGGGTCGACGCGCCGGCGGCCACGGCGGTCGAGAAAACCTCGACCAGGTAGTCGCGATCCGAACGCGTTGCGTCTTCGGCAGAGAACTCGACATCGTCGACAAAAGATTTCGCTTGACGAACGGCGCGATCGATTTCCCCCAGAACCTGCTCTCGGCTCATGCGCAGCTTGTACTCGAGGTGGATGTCGCTGGTCGCGATGAATGTATGAATCCGGGGTTTCTTCGCCGACTCGACCGCGCGGCTGGCGCACTCGATGTCGAGCTTGCCCGTGCGTGCTAGTCCGCAGACGATCACCTCGTCGAGTTCCTTCGCAATCGCCTGGACCGACTCGAAGTCGCCGTCACTCGCGATTGGGAATCCGGCCTCGATGACATCGACACCGAGTCGCTGCAGCTGACGTGCGAGCGCGAGCTTCTCGTTCAAGTTCATGCTGCATCCCGGTGACTGTTCCCCGTCACGCAGCGTCGTGTCAAAAATGCGGATCAGCTCTCCGCTCATCGATCTCCCTCGCTCCCACGGCCCGGGCTCGGCCCGATCGTCTGCGCGTGATCGGACAGCGACGTCACATTCGGGCTGGCGCTTTCGGAATGGCTCGTCTGCTGCACGGGGGGCGGTTCGCTGGGGACCCCCGCGGCGCTCTCGGTCGGGCTGGGTTCAACAGGCAGCAGTGCGCGTCCGGTCCTCCATCGCCAGATATAGCCGGCCGGCCCCGAACCGACGTAGGCCAGACCCACGAGGAAAAAGTTCAATCCGGGTTCGATGATCAGCAAGATCGACAGCATCACCGGAATCACAGTCGACGAGTAACTCTGGCCGAAGCGGAGATTCTTGAAGCTGTGGTACGGAATCGGGCTCACCATCAAGAGCCCGAGAAACATCACGCCAAGCGCCGGCAGGATCGGCGGAAGTCCCAGCCCGACCTCCGGTCCGACTAGAAAATTCTTGAACCAAACGGCCGAAACGATCATTCCGGCGCCCGCCGGCGTCGGCAGACCATCGAAGCGACCCTGATAGCGGCCAGAAGAGACATTGAAACGGGCCAGGCGCAGCGAAGCGCAGGCCGTGTACGCGAAGACCATCACCCAACCGGCCCACCCGAGACTGGAAATCCCGCCCGCGTGAAAGGCGATCACCGCAGGCGCCACGCCGAACGAGACCGTATCCGCGATGGAGTCGTACTCGGCCCCAAAGCGACTCACATTGCCAGTCATGCGCGCAGCGCGTCCGTCGAGAAGATCGAAGAGCGCCGCAAAGAAGATCGCGTACGAAGCCGTGAGGACATCACCGCCGCTGGCCTTGATGATCGCGTAGAAGCCCGCCGCGAGATTGGCGGTCGTGAGTAGCTGGGGAAGCAGCGACGCGAACCCCGCCCGATCCTGCTCGGATCGTCGCCTACGCCTACGCCTCCGTCGCGACTGCGTCGGTTCGAAATCGTCTATGGGCTCCTGCGAAGCCTCCTCGCCAAACATGGACATGGACACTCCCGGGCGACCCCACACGGGGCCCGCCGATCAGTTCTTGGTGCGGTCTACGAGCTGCTTTTCCGACAACCACGGCATCAGCCCACGCAAGCGCGCGCCGACTTCTTCGAGCTGATGTTCTGCTGCGGCGCGGCGCTTGGCGTGCATCCCGACGTTGCCACTCTGGTTCTCGAGAATGAAGCGTCTCGCGAAATCGCCGGTCTGGATATCCGTCAGCACGTCCTTCATTCGCGCCTTGACGCTTGCGTCGATGACACGAGGTCCGCTCACGAAATCACCGTACTCGGCAGTATTCGAGACCGAATAACGCATATTTGCGATGCCGCCTTCGTAGATCAGGTCGATGATAAGCTTGGTCTCGTGGATGCATTCGAAGTAGGCCATCTCCGGTGCATAACCCGCTTCGACGAGGGTCTCGAAACCCGCCTTCATCAGCGATGTCAAGCCGCCACAGAGCACAGCCTGTTCACCAAAGAGATCCGTCTCGGTCTCCTCACGGAATGTCGTTTCGATGATCCCAGCGCGACCACCCCCGATCGCCGAGGCGTAGGCGAGCGCGATCTGAAACGCATCGCCGGTCGGATCCTGATGCACTGCGACGAGACACGGCACGCCGCGACCCTGCTCGTAGTGATCGCGGACGGTGTGACCGGGACCTTTGGGCGCGATCATGATGACGTTCAAGTCAGGGGGCGGAATGATCGCCTGGAAGTGAAGATTGAAGCCGTGGGCCACCGCGAGGTAATTGCCTGGATCGAGATTCGGGGCGACCTCTTCCCTGTAGATCGAGGCAGCCAGTTCGTCCGGCACAGTCAGCATGATCACTTCCGCTTCTCGCGTCGCGTCTGCAACGGTCGCAACCCTGAGCCCTGCAGCCTCGACCTTGCCCCAGCTCGATGAATCTTTGCGCAATCCCACGACCACATCGACGCCCGAAGCTTTGAGGTTCTGGGCATGCGCATGGCCCTGACTGCCATAGCCGATCACGGCCACCTTCTTGGACTGTATGCGTGCCAGATCCGCGTCTTTGTCGTAGTAGATATTAAGTGCCATGAGAGATTTCCTGATCCTTTGGTTGGGTCCGGTCGACGGAATAGCCGCGCGACCTGGAGCCGACTGTCTGTGAGTGCCTTCTTATGGGCGCTTATCGGCGCTTATCGGCGCTTCGTGTGGCATGGATCGAAGCGGGACGGCTCCACCCGACTCCACCCTCTACCCTCTACGTTGCACCCTGCTAAATGCCTGCTTGCCTGCGGCCTACCGCCGACGCCTGCCTCGGCACGCGACGGTGTGACATCGCGAGGGCATCACCTCAATCGGTCAGTGGCGCTAACTGCGCGAGATTACGCGACCTTTTGGTTGGGCGCCAGAGTGCGAGACGCAGCGCTTGGGATCGCCGCCGAGTCAGCTCCGCTCTTCGTCGAGACGCGCGATCTCGCCTTCTTCGACGGGTCCCCCGAGCCGCTTGGCTTCTGCCTCGGCGCGGCGTAGGTAGCGAGCCTCGAGCGTCGACACGGGAACACCCTCGCCGCCCGCGAGACGACGCTGGGCGAGACGTCCAACCCAATCGGCGCGTGGCCGTGCGAGCCTTCCTTCGACGACGTGGGTCAACGAGATGGAGGCCTCCTCGAAAGCCCGACGCCATTGCGGAGCTTCGGGCGTCATCATGACCACGTCGCGGTCGAGTTCATTCGCCAATTGACGAGGTGCGTAGAGCCCCTCAGGAATGGTTGAGGTCGGCAGACTCCCGCGGCCCGCGGGTTGGGACCAGCCACCGGCATACCACTCGCCGCGACGGGCATCGAGAAGCGCAACGACTTCGGCGTCGCGGTCCGTCGAACCGACTTCGAGCACCGATAAGGCCATGGCTTCGAGCGTCGAGACGCCGACCCCGAGTAGTGCGCGATCGAAGCCGAGCCCCTTGACCGTCGCGAGACCGATTCGCAGGCTCGTGAACGAACCCGGCCCAGTAGACACGCCGATGGCATCGAGATCATCGACGCCGAGACCTTCGCTCGAGAGGACCGCGTCGATCGTGGGCAGGAGCGCGGACGCATGCTGCCGACTGTCCTCGCTCTCCCGAAGAACGATGACTTCTTCGTCCCGCAGCAGAGCGACCGAGAGCCAATCCGTTGAAGATTCGATTGCGAGGAGAGTACAGGTCATGTCGTTAGGCGTTGATCCGGCCCGCGGCCTATTGGGGACCATTCGAGAGCCAGCTCACGAACTTCAGCCAGGTGGGGGTCAGGTCATTCCAGAAGGCCCGGCCCATCAACAACACGAGCAGCCCGAATCCAATCGACGTCGCAATCTCTCGCGAACGAATCGAGAGCGGCGAACGCTTGATCCCCTCGATGGCGTAGATCACGGCTTGACCGCCGTCGAGAATCGGGATCGGAAGCAGGTTCAGAATCCCAAGGTTGATACTGATCAGCATCATCATCGAGAGGTAGTCGAGCCAGCCGTGATCGAGCGACTTGCGCGCGATTCGCGCGATCCCGATCGGACCCGACAATTTGTCGGCACCGACCTCCCCCGTAAATAGTTTCCCGAGTCCCCGGAGATATTCGGTCGTCATCTGCCAGCTCATCTCGACCGCGCGTGGCAACGAGTCGAGCGGGTTTCGCAGTTGTTGAACCGAACTCGCACCGGGCAACGAGGAAACAGCTGCGGCCAGGCCTATCTGATAGACCTTCACCTCCATTCCCTCGATCTCATAGGGGCCGGCGACGGTCTCTTCGCGGGCACGGAGACGAACCGTGCTCACTCGTCCTGCGCGAGAATATGCGATCTCGAGATCGCGACCGCCGCTCGTCTGTACCCGCGACACAAAACTCTCAAAGCTGCCAATCGCATCACCATCCACCGAGAGCACGAGGTCATTCGGTTGCAGACCAGCGAGTGCAGCCGGCTTGTCCGGCGTTACGTACGCAACGAGGATGGTTGCCGGGACGAGCCCCAGCCCTTCCATGCTGGGTAGCGCCGGGATCGACAACTCGAATTCTTCGGGTTCCCGAGGCTCGGCGTCGACGGGCGGAACTACCGAGTTTTCGCCGGCCGGAGTCAACGGGACGGACTCACGCTGGACCTTCCAGACGACATGATCCTCGCCGGCCATCCGCGCGAGCCGCACAGCCTCTCGATGGGATTCGCCTAGCGTCTGCCAATCCTCGACTTCAACGTTGTCCACTGAAATGATCTGATCGCCCGAACGCAATCCTGTGCGCGCGGCAGGACTCGATTCCTGAGCAACGCCGACGACGGCCGCTAGACGACGATGCCCGAATCCAACCCAGCCGTTATCGACGACGGATCCGAATTGATCGCGCGCGGCCTGCGTGCCGATCGGCACGTCGATTCGCTCGATGACGTCATCGCGTTCGATTTCGAGTTCGAGCGTCTCGTCTCCGCTGAGCGGTTGGATCGCGAGAATCACCTCGTCCCACCACTCGACCTTTTCTCCGTCGAGCGACACGATTCGATCGCCGACCTGAACCCCCGCAAGCGCGGCCGGCGAGTGCGCCTCCACCGTACCCACTATGGCGTTCGGCCGAGGCAGCCCAACCCAGAGGATGACCATCAGGCAAAGGATCGGAAGAAGTAGATTCATCGCTGGTCCCG
>JAQBEG010000047.1:0-4048 GCA_032123985.1 Deltaproteobacteria bacterium | reverse complement strand
GCAAATCGAGCTGAAGCAGGTAGTAGCCCGGAACGACGATGCCGACCTGATGCAGAACATAGACGGGAAGGGACGACTCGCTCAAGTACGAAATCACGGGATTGCCTCGTCGCAGTGTCTTCAGCGCGAGCGCGACGAGCGTGATGATTACGCAGTATCCCGCGACGGCCGTCGACGCGAGCAGTGGCAGGAGTTTCACGATGTCGAGCAAGCTGATGTTCGCCGGGTCGAGGGAGACGTTGCCGTCGAAAACGACCATGAGATAGACCGCCATCGCAACACAGCTCGCAACGGCGATCGCACCCGCTCGCCTCCATTCCCCAGTGATTGCCCGTTCCCATGCTGGGTTCCGGCCGATCTCGAAACCCATGAGAAAGTAGAGGCTGTAGTAGGCAAAGTTCGCCCAATCCCAGACGAGGTTCAGCGAGCCAGGCCAGACGAGACGCAACGTCGTCTGAATCAGTACCAGCGCGATTAGCGGGCGGTAGACGTGCATAGGGCTGCGCGGGGCGTCGGAGGGCGCTGTCTCCAACCGGGTAATGCAGCGCTTTCGATACAAGAGCGTGAACGTCAGCAGGTAGGCGATGAACCACAGATGTGCCCAGGTGAACCGATCGAGCCCGGAGAAGAACGACGGCCAGTAGGCGAGAAACGATTCGTGGAACTCGAATCCCGTCTCCAGGCCGGAGATCGATAGATTGAGGCCCGAACGCAGTTCGTAGTACTTGATGATCGGGCAAAGCACGACGATCCCGAACACCAGCGGAACGAAGAGCCTCCGCATCCTTTCGCGAATCATGTTCTCGGGACCCCTCACGCGAAGGGAGAGGCACAAGGACCAGCCCGCGAGCGCGAACAACAAGGGCATATGCCAGAGATGGATGAAGTAGGTGAACAGGTCGAGCGAGGGGACGAGTGTGTCGTTCTTGATGTGATAGAAGGGCGCGACATCGAAGACCTTCGCGCCATGGAATACGAACAACAAGTAGGTTGCGAAGACGCGCAGCCAGTCCGCTTCGTAGCGTCGGATCGTGTTGGCCATCAAATCTCTCCTATTTTTTGGAACCGGTGAGTTCGAGTCCGATGTCCGTCGGTCGAGCGATTCACGCCGACGCGATCGCTTGTCGCAATTGACTCGCCGCATCGATCTGGATCTGGATGTCGTGGAATCCGGAACGGGCCAGCGCCCGGGCGACCTCGTCCCCGCTGCGAAGCATGTACACGCTCTCTGGAAGCGATTCCGCGACCGCCCTGTTCTCGCTCGAGTGGAACGCCAGCAGGAGTTGGCCGCCCGGGCGGAGGACTCGACGCAATTCGCGCAATCCGGCGTCGAGGTCGGGCCAGAAATACAGCGTGTGAACGCTGAAGGCTTTGTCGAAGCTGTCGTCAGGAGCCGGTATGCATTGGGCTTCAGCACGCTCGACCACGACGCGTTCCGTTCGAATCAGGCGTCGATTGTGACGACTGGCGACGGCACACATCACCTCCGAAGGGTCGATCCCGACGACCCTGCCGTGACTAACACGAGCTGCAAGCAGACGCAGGCTGCGGCCATGTCCACAGCCGACCTCCAGAATCTGGTCGCCTGGTCCGGGCGCCAACGTGTCGATCACCAGGCGGTTCGCCGCGGCGGTGTCGAGAGCCATGACTCGGGCGACGAGATGGCCGAGCAGGCCTCGGGGATGGGAAGACTGGCGTGCGATCCATTCGGGTTTTGTCATGGGCTGAATCATAACCGACCGAGTCAGTCAGTCAATAATGGAAGATCAAATTGATGAAGACAGGCGATTCCTGCTTCAGAAGCGTTCTGGATGGGACGCCGGGCGCCGACCTGGCCAATGACCCGAGCCTAATCGGTGTGCCCCCAGGGGTGTCGATCGCTCGGGCTCTACCGACTCCAAAGAATCGAAAGCGCTCGATCCCCGTCCGTGCCGGAATGATTGCCGCCATTTTCCTATCCGAACGGGGTCGATCAATGTCCAATGTTATATCTGGTCCAGACGAAGGTTCAGCCTCGTATTGAGCATTGATCTTGCGCGGTATGCAGCTCGCTATGTTCTCGTACGCCGCCTAGCTCAGCTTTGGATTGACGGGCGGCCACGAAAGCGCGCCCGACATCGACGCGTCGTGCGGCGGGATCGAGAAGGAATTGCGGAGCGGTTGGCGGCAGGTCGAAAGAGCGCGGGCCGCCAAACGACCTGAAGGCGAGGATGCATCATGCAAGTTCTGATCGCGTCACTCGTCGCTGCCGCACTCGGCGCAATAGGCTGGACGCTTCTCGAGTATATGCTCCACCGTTTCGTCTTCCACGGCGCATCGGCAAAGCGGCTGGGCGCGAAGGAGCACCGCCAGCATCACGCGAAAGTCGACTACTTCGCACCGTGGTGGCAAAAGGCTCTCGCAGGGCTCGCGGCTACTGCCGTCATGCTACCGCTCGCCGTCATCGCCAAGGGCGCGACGCTCGGTGTTTCCTTCAGCGCCGGCTTCATCGCGATGTATCTGCTCTACGAGGTCCTTCATCGCCGTGCCCACACGCACGCGCCTGCGGGACCCTACGGGCGTTGGCTCCGGCGAAATCACTTCGCACATCACTTCGTTGATCCGCGACGCGCACAAGGCGTTACGACGCCCATCTGGGATCGGGTGTTCGGCACGCGCCTGTCGGTCGCCAAGGTGCCCGTGCCTCGCCGGCTCGCGATGCCCTGGCTCGTCGCTGCGGGCGGCGAGATCTGGCCCGCCTATCTGAACGACTACGTACTCGTCGGCAGCGCCCGGAGCGACGATCGCAGCCGGCGGGCCGACACCGAAGCGGCAATGGCGAACCTCAGCCCCGATCCAGAGACGAGTTAGCCGAGGAGCATGCCTACTCGCCGCCGAATCGATCTGATTCGCATGACTGCGATCACGGAGCGTTGAGAATGACACGTACGCAATGGATCTGGTTGATCTTGATCGCGCTCTACGGCGCCTTCTTCAGCTGGTACACCTCGTTTGGAGGACCGCTGACCGACGAAGAAATCGCGCATTACATGACGCTGCTCGAAGACCGTGAGCCCACACCATCGCCTGAAAGACTGGCGATGATGCGCCGGTTCATGGAGGAAGACACCGGCGACGACTTCGTGATGATCAACATCATCGACATGTACGAGACGCCGCTGCAGATCGAGGGTGTCGAGCCAGGCGAAAGCAGCGATGAAGTACTGGCGAAGTACATGACGTACATGATTCCGGCGCTGTTCGTGCGCGCATGCCACCCGGTGATCTTTGGCCAGGCTGCGGCGAGTGCGATGGACCTCATGAACGCAGAGGGGATGGAGCGGTGGACCACCGGTGCGGGTATGCGCTACCGAAGTCGGCGCGACGTGCTGGAGATTTCGTCCAATCCGGCTTTCGCCGGATCGCATGAGTTCAAGATCGCAGCGATGGCGAAGACCATTGCCTTTCCGATCGACCCGTGGCTGCAATTGGGGGATCCGCGACTCGTGTTGGCTCTGGTTTTCGGAGTGATCGGCTGTGGTCTCAGTTGGCGGGAGGCCACGCGACCCGCAGCGGGTTCCTAGCCGAAACGCTAGTTCTCTCACCCCCGCTCGACACGAAGGAGCGCCGATGTTCCCCGGCGAATACGTCCTCTACGGCAGCTACGCCTGCTACTACACCGCCAAGGCCCGCACCTCGTATGGGTGACGCAACGCGCACTGAATCACTACCACGGCCTGCCGCTGACCGATCGTCGATCGTACGACGGCATGCTCCGCGCGATCGGTGCCGACGCGCTCGTGTACACGGAGCTGGATCGCCAGGTCGAGCGCCGCTCGAGCCGACTGGTGCTCGGTCCGTCGTGAGGCGCACGGCCGCTGAAGAAGAGATACCCTCGGCACCGCAGGATTCCTACGTGGTCCTACGTGGTCCGAGGCGGTCCGCCCGCATGGATCGCGCCGCGCCCAGAAGATATCGAGCCAAGACCAGGCACGCAGTATGCGGCCCATCTCGATGCCAAGAAGGAAGAAGTCATGAGCGAAGCCACCCCCCTCGATCTGCCCGAGCC
>JAQBEG010000046.1:0-9985 GCA_032123985.1 Deltaproteobacteria bacterium | reverse complement strand
CCCGTCAGTACCTGGCAGGTGGTTCCGAAGTCGCAGCAATCGTGGCCGACACTCTCGGCTGGACGGTCGTCGATGATGCTTTGATCGATGCAGTGGCCGAGCGATCGGGATTTACGCCGGAAGAGGTACGGGATCTCGAGGAGAGCGTGCCATCGTTCATGGAGCGTTTCGCTCAGTCCCTGGCGCTCTCGTCGCCGGAAAATCTGCTTTCGACGCCGAGTGCGATCGAAGGTCCGGCAGCGGTCAAGCTTGCTCACGTCACGCGTGAGGTAATTGAAGAGCTTGGCAAACGAGATCGACTGATTTTCGTGGGCCGCGCGGCAGCGGCCGTCCTGGCCAGCGAGAGAAATGCGATCCATTGTCGTCTGGTCGCTTCGATGGCGTACCGCATTCGTGAGGCCATGTTGCGGTTGGGGCTAAGCGAAGATGACGCGGAATCGGCGGTCGAGGCACGCGACGCGAGTCGTGCGCGTTATCACAAGGAGAATTTTGACCGGGATTGGAATGACTCCGTTAACTACCACTTCGTGCTCAATACGGAGCTTCTCGGTACGGCCGGGGCGGCGCAACTCGTTGTCGCTTGCGCACGGGCGCTCGGTTGGGCGCGCTAAACGATAGAGGAAAGAGAGGGTTTCTAGTGTCAGCGATGATCAAATATCGAAAGATCGACGGGTACAAATACCAGCTCATGGAGGGCTATAGCCATGAGACGAACTGGCTCCTACCCAATGCTGTACAAACGGGTGGGCGATGGGTATTTCTTTCGAAGAATGGAAAGATCACTTTCAAGAAGGGCTATGCGTGGGACGGTCCGAGCGGTCCGACGATAGACACCAAGAAATTCATGCGCGGCTCTCTAGTTCACGATGGCTGCTACCAACTGATACGCGAGAAGCTCCTTCCCATGAGCAAGCGCAAGTCCGCCGACGTACTGCTCTGGATGATCTGCCTCGCGGATGGGATGTCGCGCACTCGCGCAGATTATGTCTATCACGCAGTGCGTGCGTTAGGGGGTAGCGCTGCGAAGCCCATCAAGAGTCCCAAATCGGTCATTCTCACGGCACCCTGACAACCGCGGCCTCGATGGCCGTCGCTGTAAGGTTCATACGATCTGGGGCAGGATCTCGCTGATCGAACCATGCAGAACCGCGTCGGCGATGCGGTCCATTTCTGTCGGCTCACCGTTGATGATGACGATGCGAGCACCGGCCTCTTTGGCGGTCGGCACCATTGCGGCGATGGGATAGACAGCCAACGTCGTGCCGATCGCCAGGAGGAGGTCGCAATCGCGTGCAGCGCGATCTGCCCGTTCGAGGTCCCGCGAAACGAGCCCCTGGCCGAAGGAAATCGTGGCAGATTTGAGAATTCCGCCACAGCTTCTGCACGCGGGATCCTCCTCCCCGGCCATGACCCGATCGAGTGCTCTGCTCATCGGAGCGCGTTCCGCACAGCCAAGACACTCGACCTCATGGACGGTGCCGTGGATCTCGACGACATTTGCGAGATTGCTTCCGGCGGCCTGGTGGAGGCCATCCACGTTCTGGGTCACGAGTGTATGGAGCCGGCCCGATTGCTCGAGAGCGACGAGCGCCCGGTGCCCGGCGTTTGGCTCGCGCTTGTTCTGTTGGGTCTCCAAGCGCCAGCGCCATGAACGCTTACGCACCTCCGGCTCGGCCATATACACCTGAAGGGTCGCCATTTTCTCGGCTTCGGGATTCTTCGTCCAGAGTCCCTGAGGCCCGCGAAAGTCTGGAATTCCCGAGTCCGTCGAAATGCCTGCACCCGTGAGCACGGCGATCTGCTTCGCATGGGCCAGCCAATCTCGCACGGTCTCGAGCTGCTCATTCATCTGGCCTGTTGGCGTCATGATCTGAAACCTCGTCCTAACAACAAGAGCCGCCGGATCGACCTCGATGATCATGCCACTCGCCAAGATCGAGAAAGAGGCCCTGGTTGGCAGCCGCGCGAAGAGCTCGTTTTGGATCGATCACCCAGGGACCCGCTCGCAGAACGCGAAGTGTTGCCGTCTGATCGGACTCGAGAACGATCTCGCGATCCCCATCGAATGCGAGTAGCCCCGGACCGCTCCATTGCACCGGCTCGCCCAGTTCGACGCGACCCACCGAATCGATTCCAACCGTCTCGTACAGCCCCGGAGACAGGGGCGCGCGAAGCGACTTCCCAGCGCTCGCTGGTTGTGGACCGGGGCGGGTGTGAACTTCGACCGCGAACTCGTCATCGGCATCGCACGGCATCAGCAATCCGCCGACCGGCGAGAGGCCAACGCTTGCCGGTTCTGCCCGTGTGAGCAAGATGCGTGCGAGCTTTTCGGGGTTGACCTGAAGCAGACTTCCAGGGTGGTCGTGCACGAGGAGTGCAGCATCGATCAGCGCGATGCTCTGGCGTCCGTCGTCACAGCTGACCTCGAGGATTTTGGCGCGGCGCGCCGCATCTTTGAGTGCGAGCCGCTCGGACGCGACCAGCCCCCCGGCGGCACCCGCTACGGTCGCTTCGACCTCGAAGGGGAAAACATTATTGGTACCCGTAGACAGGGGCAATAGGACGACATCGCGCCAAGCCTGCGTGATCGCCCGGCTGGTGCCATCGCCGCCGAGCGCGACGATTGCGCCACAGCCGGCCTCGCGCATCGCCAGCGCTGCGTTTTGGCTATCGATTCCGTGGCCGGTAGTTGGGAGATCGAGAAGTTCGCATTCGACGGGAATGGCGAGGGCGTCCGTGGCCGATGAGGCGATCCGAAAGGCATCATGCGAGAGCAAAACCTTACGGACACCAGCGGCCGCGGCGCCGACGACGATCCGGGTGACCTGATTGCGTTTGTCGTCGATCGTCGAAGTCCCGGCGCGTGCGAAGAGGCGACGTGCATCCCGCCCCGAATGTGGATTGACGATGATCCCGAGCGTTCCATGAGGTTGCAATTCTTGAGTCTTCATCGAGCGACACGCTATCTCTCCCGATCGCGAGATGCGACTGAAAGCCGACGATCTGACTCCATGGATGCAGGGTTATGCGGATATCGAGTAGTCCCGCAAGCGACTATCAGGGGCGGCTGCGCGGAGGGCCGCTGGCGATCCGGCCGGACATGCTGCGAATCATTCGGACTGCGATAGCCGGATTGCAGGTGACGAGCTGCTCGAGTTCAGCCTCATTGAAGAGGCAACACCACGCCGGGCCTTTGGCGCGAAGATTGGCGTAGCGGCGAGCATCGGTCAGAGTCGAGATCGCGCCGAGGAAAGTGCCTTCGCGTGACTCGACGGCCACCTCGACATCGTCGACCTCGACGGCAATCCGTCCGCGAAGGAGCAGGATCGTGTGTTGCGCCGAATCCACCACGCCCGCGATCGTCTCGCCGTCTTCGAAGCGAACGAAATATCGATCGAATCCAGGGCCGCGGCAGATCGATGCCCAAAGAGGGTCGACGAGCGTCTCGATGATTCGTTGAATTTCTTCTGGATCGGCACGGTCGCGTCGAGCGGAGGCAATCGTTGCCGTGTCGAGCCCGAATCCGCTCGCGATGGCGCGGATGCGAGCGAGCACTTCACCGGTTCCGCCTGGCCGCTTCGAAGGATCGATACAGAGCATCCCCATCACGATTTCTTCGAGCGGGGGAGGACAGTCGAGGGCGACATCCGAGAGGGACTTGAGTCCATACGTGTTGCCTTGCTCGAGCGTGCGTAGGACATCGTGTCGACGGTTGAGGTCGATCCCGGTAAAGAGGGCCCATGCTGTCGCGCCGACACCCCAGAGATCGGTTCGCAGGTCGAAGGATTGAACCTTGGCTGTTGCTTGCTCGGGCGCGCGGTATCCGTGTGTGCCGAGGCCAATCGAGAGTTGGCCCTGGTGAAGCAGCCCACGCGACATGCGCGATGAATGGGAGACGCCAAAATCAGTGAGAACGTAGCCGCCGTTTCCATCGAGGAGCACGTTCGATGGCTTCACGTCGAGATGAAGAACGGATGCGCGATGGGCGGCACCCAACGCCTGCATCAAGTCGGAGAGAAGTCGCCAGGTTTGTTCGGAAGTGAGTCGGCCTAGGAACGGCCAGGCATCTGCAAGACTGCCCGCCGGGAAGTACTGGATCGCCGCAAAAGTCGTGGTGCCGTCTATGTTCCAATCGTAGAGCTTCGGGATGCGCTCATGCCGAACCGCGAGCAGGGCGGCGAGTTCTCGCTTGAGCGAATTCCGGGCTTGCGGATCATCGGGACGTGCCATGACTTTCAGTGCGACGAGCTTAGGCGGCGCTTCGCCGTCAGGATCGTCCACGCCGTCTAGACAGCGCGCTAGAAAGACCGAACCGAAACCGCCACGCCCGAGGCGTCGAAGCACCCGATAGCGATAACGAGCCTGCAATTCATCGCCGGGCTGCAGAGAATGAACCTCTACGACCGGATCCGACCTTTGGCCGCTCGAGGTACAATCGATCGTGGTGTCATCGCCGACCCCTCCAACCTCGGTATGGTCGAGGAGGATCGTATGCGAGGCATCATTGCGATGTATGGGGTGCGAAGGGGCTCCCAAAGATCTCACTCCGGCGATTTGAGATCTCTTATCGGTCGCGCCGGGGTTTCGCCGCAGAGCAATCGGGGGCGTTTCGCAGTCAGTTCAGGACGGCTTGCTCTCGGTCTGCTTCTTGGCTGCGCGCGCTTGATCCTCTCGGAATTCCCTCAGCCCACGCGGAACCACCCACAGGCAAATGGGAAGCATGATGCCAAACATGATGCGGTTGAAGGTCTGGTGATGAAGCATGTCGGGATCCGTCGTCAGGAAGCCGTCATATCCGAACCAAAGCGAAAACGCGATGAGCAGGATCGGGAGAAAGAGGGGGTGGTATAGCGGGTTGGGAGGAGGGCCGCGTCGTTCGGGTCGCCCTTCGGCGGATGACGGTGGGTTCGAGGACTGCTCTTCAATATCACGCGGTTCGGTCATGACGAGAACATAGCGTGGCTTCCCCTGTCCGGGAGTCTGCTTCGATCCTCGAAGCTTGAACGGAGCCATGCCGCATGCAAATCTCGTAGCGACGTACTATCGATTCGATGTGGAGTTTGAGGAGACGATTGCGATATGGCGGGGCAGAGCGACTACATCACGCGTCGGGGTTTTCTGAAGCTCCAGGCAGAGCTGAAATGGCTCTGGAAAGACGAGCGGCCGCGAGTGACCGAGGCCGTGACGATCGCGGCAGCGCTTGGCGATCGCTCTGAAAACGCGGATTACATCTACGGCAAGAAGAGGCTGCGCGAGATCGATCGCCGAATTCGCTTTCTCACCAAACGAATCGACGACCTGAACGTAGTCGACGAAGGTCCGCGCAAGGAAGCCGATCGGGTCTATTTCGGGGCCTGGGTGAGCGTCGAAGACGACGAGGGCGAGGTGCAGCGGTATCAGTTGGTCGGTCCCGATGAGTTCGACGCAGCGGCAGGCCGAATCAGTGTGGACTCCCCGGTCGGACACGCTTTGATGGGCAAGCGTTTGGGCGATGAGGTCACTGTTCGGCGACCGAAAGGTGAGGCCAGCTACATCGTGATGAAGATCGAATACGACGAAGCGGCGGGCTGACCCCGCTCCTCGATCGATGAGGTACGCTCGGCGTCGTGTCGCACGGGAGTTTCTGGATCTTTGGTTACGGCTCGCTCGTCTGGCGTCCCGCTTTTCCTCATCTTCGATCCTGCCCGGCAACTATTCGCGATTTTTCGCGGCGTTTCTGGCAGGGCTCGACGGATCATCGCGGAACACCTGATCGACCCGGTCGAGTCGTGACCCTGATTCCGGATCACACCGAGAGCCGCGAGCTGAGCGACTCGGGAGTTGAGCAGCCCTGTTGGGGTACTGCCTACGAAGTACCCCACGGTGACCCGGAGAATGTACTGGCGGGACTCGATCATCGTGAGCGCGGAGGCTACGACCGCGTCGATGTCGAGATCCTGCTCTACGAAGAAACACGTTCGACCGACGTGCCTGAGGATCATCGATCGCGTGAGCCGCGCTCCGTGGCGGGCCTCGTGTATATCGCTGGCCCCGAAAACACAAACTATCTCGGGGCGGCGTCGATCGAGAATATCGCCAGTCAAATCGCGGCTTCGTGCGGGCCCAGCGGTGCGAATCCAGAATACGTCTTCGAGCTGGCACGAAGCCTTCGGGAGATGGGCGCGGAAGATGCCCACGTCTTCGCGGTCGACGCCGAGGTCACACGTCTGATGGCGAAGCATTCGCTCAGATTCGGATAGGTGCTGCGGATTCTGCACAAATCGTCACGCCCGTTCAGGGGAGCTGACGGTGGGTCGATGTGAGGGCATGGTTCTCGATCTGATCTTTGCCCTGATTCTGCTCGCGATGCTCGCCATTGGTGCCCGGCGGGGTGCCGTCGTGAGTGGCTCCGGACTCTTTGCGATGATGGCTGGCTACGTGGGCGGCATCCTCGGAGCCATGAAGGGAGCGGGCTGGATCGCGCATGCCCTCGTCGTTTCGCCCCTGGTCGCGCCCGCCGTCGCCGGGACGATCGGCTTCGTCGTCGTCTGGCTCACCGTGAGTTCGATCGCCGATGTGCTGATCGTCTGGGATCGGGGGCGGGTCGAGTTGACCGGCCGTGGGATCTTCGATCGCGGATTCGGCGCGTTTTTCGGCCTGGCTCGTGGTGGACTGATCGTCGTGTTGCTCGCGGTTCTGGTGAGTTGGCTCGACGCGGCGCGCGATATTGGCGCAGTCTCCGGGCTCGGTGCGATGCCCGATGCCGAAAATTCCACGATGGCCAGAGCCAGCGGTAATCTGGTCGAGAGCGCTGTCGCGACGGCACTCAGCGATTCGGGACCGGCGGGCGAGGTCGCTGCCCGATTGACGGGGCATCCGGGTCAGTCGCTCGAAAGTGTTCAGGCGATCCTGGACGACGATCGTCTTAATTTGATGCTAGAGGACCGGCTCTTCTGGACGCTGATCAGGAATGATTCGATCGACTATGCGATGAATCGAAGCGCGATTCGGTCGATCGTCAATGACCCCGAGATGCGAGGACGCTTTGCCGACGTGGGTCTGGTTGGCGAGGCTGGGCGGGAAGACGTCGATGTTTTCCGCGACTCGTTCGCGGCGGTATTGACGGAGGTCGGCCCCAGGATTCAACGGCTGCAACAGGATCCCGAAGTGTTGGCGCTGGCGACCGATTCCGAAATCATGGCGATGGTCGAGGCGGGAGACACCTTCGCTCTCATGAATCATCCGCGAATCCGGAAGATTGTGAATCGACTCGCGGACGGTCGCTGAGACTTGTGCGAATGGAGCGCAAGAGAAAGCGCAGGAGAAAGCGCAAGAGGCAGCGCGAGGCCTCCGAGTGTCGATCTCCGCGACTGCCTAGAAGAGCGGGCGGTCGTCGCCGTCTGGCGCGTAGGCCGAGATCTCGCAGCAGAGGGAAATTGCCTCGATCGACGGGCGCTCGAATTGCGCGTGCTCAGACTCGTTTCGTGAAGACCGACTAAGGTCGTCGACAGACGTGGAGCGTGCGGTTGTGTCTTTGTCCATGAGCGGGTTTATAGCAGTCCCGGCCCGTACAGCGCACGTCCGGGCGCGGACGCCCCTCAGCGGAGTAAAACGTCGCAGAGCTCACGGATCTTGCGGACCAACCTTCCGAGCGCGTTGTCCGGTTGGATCCGGCGTCGCAGGCCGACCAGCAGTCTGCGCTCCAGGGCGTAGCGGGTGAGGCGAGGTCGGGCGGCGGGTTTGCCTTCTAAATCGATCGCGTCGAGTTCTACCATCAGCTCCGTTCGGGGATACCCCCAAGTCGATAGATCTTCATCGGAGAGCCGTGCCAGAATCTGTCGATAGAGCCCGACGCGATCAGGTCGACCCGTCGCGGTGTTGGCCCATTTCGAAAGGCTCCCGGTCGTCGGCCGCGTCTCGTTCGAGACGGTCGTCGGGTCCCCAAGGCCGCGTGTCGATGCCCCTCGAGAGCTGCCTGTGGATCCGTAGTCGATCATCCCGGGCTCGTAGTCGATATCAAGAAAAGTACATAATTTACGAGCATTTGCTTCAGGTTCTTGAACCAAGTTCTCATAGTGAACGCGATGGATCGCAACCTCGGCCGTACGCAGGAATCGGCCGATGGCCGGCACGTATCGTTCGAGCAGAGGATTATGTTCGTGGGCGACACGATCGTCGCCGTCGAAGAAGGAGTCGACGTAGGAGCACCACACCGCGATCGGATGACGAGTCAGCACGACGTAGCGCGCGTCCGGATAGAGCCGAACAAGGAAATCGAGGTTGAGCGCGTAGGCCGGTGTCTTGTCGACGACGAGGGTGGCGTCACCGCCCTTCGCTTCAACGAGACCGCGATAGATCGCCCCGGTGTAGGCGCGCAGCGCCGAAAGATAATCAGCCTCGCCGTTGGGCAGTGACGAGACCAGCGCTCGCGCAGCCTGGCGCGTAATGATGGGATCGTAGGGCGCCTGGTCGACGCTTTCGAAGTATCCGAGGTGGGCGAGGGGTGTAATCAGGTGGGGCTCTTCGGGGGCGAAGATTGAGGCGTGCGCGCCCAGGACGCGGCTGAGGAGAGTGGAGCCCGAGCGCGGCGAGCCGATCAAGAAAACGAGCTGATCCTGTTGCATGCGCAATTTCCACTCCGGCTGGCGCGCAACGGACGCGCCGCGATTGGGGAGCGAGGCTAGCAGCCTGACAAGAAACGGAATCGACGCCGCGATCTGCGTCGGCGGCGACACCCGAGACGAGTCCGCGCCGACCCATGTGCAAGTTGTTCAAGGAAAGTTCCGTTGAGACGATATCCTCCTAGCGGCCTTCGGGCGGTCCGATGTGCTCCGCCTCGGTTGAGCTTTGATTCAGGCCAGTGGCTCTGCATAGATAGAATTCGGGGGAGTGTCGAGTGGAAGCGAATCCGGAGCCGAGCTCGGCCGAGCCCCGGCGGTTTTCGATCAGTCGCGTCGAAATTGCTCTGATCGCCATGCTCATCGCGATCTGGGTGCCAGGGATTCTGCAGCTTGCCGAAGTCTGGAGGACGGTGGAGTACGCCTCACACGGCTTCCTCGTTCCACTCGTGGCGCTCTGGGCAGCGACTGCCCGTCGTGAGGAACTCAGCTCGCCCACGCCAATGCGCGGAGGCGGTCTGCTCCTTGCCGTAGTCGCGGCGCTCTATCTCGTGGCGTTGGTCATGCGCAATCCGACCGCGCTTGGCCTCGTGGCGGTAGCGACCGTCGTCGTCACCGTGCTGGCACTACGCGGCGTGGCCTGGGTGAGCACGCTGCGATTCTCGTTGGCCTATCTGCTTTTCATGGTGCCGCTGCCAACGGATTGGGTTACTCCCGTGATCGTGCAGCTACAAATCTTCGTGAGCAGCATCGCTGTGGAGATGCTTCAGCAGATCGGCGTGAGCATCTTTCGCGAGGGCAATGTCTTGACCCTGCCCGGGGACGTCTCCCTGTTCGTAGCGGAGGCCTGCAGCGGGATTACGTCGCTGATCACCCTCCTGCCGATCGGCGTCTTTGTCGCCTACTTCACGGAATCCATTTCCTGGCGGCGGCTCGTTCTCGTTGCGGCGGTCATTCCAATAGCGCTGGCGGGGAATCTTTTGCGGGTGCTTCTCACAGTGATTCTGTCGACCGAAGTGAGCGTAGAGTTCGCGACTGAGGGGCCGCTCCATGAATGGGCCGGTGTCGCGACGTATTTGATCGCTTGTCTGTGTCTCATCGCGATCGGTGCTCTGATGCGCCGGTTCTGGCCGGAAGACGATCTGGGCCGGACGGCGTGATGGGCGAATCCGAGTCGCTCGAAGAGCGTATTCGGCGCGTGGGTCTGGCGCTCGGGCTCGATGCCGTGGGATTCGCGGACGCCATGCCGACCGAGCGGACTGCATTTCTTCGGGAATGGATCTCGAGAGGTTATGGCGGGGAGATGCACTACCTCGAGCGACGACTCGAGGAGCGCGTCGACCCCCGGCTAGTGCTGCCCGGTGCCCGGACGCTCATCGTGGTGGGAC
>JAQBEG010000045.1:0-2707 GCA_032123985.1 Deltaproteobacteria bacterium | reverse complement strand
GGAAGGGTGGGGTTTACCGGACGCTTACCCCTGTGGTGACGCGGAGTCGTTCGACAAGAGCGGGAATCGGGGCGACGTGCTCCTCGTGCAGCCGCTTCAACTTTGCGGCGACGACCTTCGGGTCACGGTTGATGCGAGCGCCTTTCACGTTCATGCCCTCACTCGCATGATACGGGAGGTCTTGCCGGTGACGATCGTGGACGCCAAGCGCTCGGATCAGGGGGTGGCGAGGCACGTTCGCAGGTTGGCCTGCAAACGATCCAACCGATCGATAATCATTTCCCGTTGAGCATCTCGACGGGGCCCCAATCGTTCAGATGCGCGGAGAAGTCCCGATCCCTGTCCGAATACCGGCCTTCGGCAATCGCCAAGTGTGCTTGGCGTTTGAGGCCACGGGTCTCCCAGCACCGATTCTTCTTTGTCACCCAGAGATAACTTTGAATGGTGTTCCTCTTTCCATGAATTGCATCGAGGCGGGCGAGAAGTTCAGACGGCTTGATCACTACGAAATCCGTGCTCCCGCGGTCAACGCCCATTAACACAAACACCCAATAATCAGCGTTCGAGTTCTTGAGCTTCTCGCGATTCAAGGACCACCAACCGCAAGCTCTCAACGGCTCTTGAAAGATGGAAGACATGTGCGTGGCCAAGAAATCTCGCGAGAACTTGACCTGAAGCGACACCGCCTTCTTGTTCTCGGAATCTGTGACCAGAAGATCCGTACCTGTATCTCGGGATGGCACCCACAGATTCACACGTCGGAACTTCCGCTCGATGTGGTCGCCGACAACGAACTCCCCGGCGTGAATTGTGAATAGTGTTTTCATCGTACGCTCCCCAGAAGTAACGACCTGCGGCCTATCGCGCGCCCGATCTTAGCTGTCATTTCGAGGGGCTGGACCTCTCGCATCGGTTGCATGCAAACAACGAAAGCCCATCACATGTCGCCTTACGGCTCAACGAGGATATGCGGCTGACCCTCGCGCATCGCACCCAGACAATCACTGCGCCCCGCGACGGCCCTCCGGATTCGTTCGCGACACCGCAGATTCACGCAACCCATCGCGCCCATTCAACGCCCACGTCACCGACCTTTGTGCTCCACTCGGCCCACCTGGCGTCGTGAAGAGTGTTCGTTTCGTGATAGGGCGGGAGCTTTTTCTCGCGGGAAGGCACAATGACCCACAACGACTTCCCGCGGCACATGTCAACACGCGCCTTCAGTTGCAAGAAGGAGCGGATCATCTGCGACAGCACCTCTAGGTCTTCGGTGAGCACTTCCTTGATCTGCTCGTCGACGAAGCGAGCCCTCAGAGCCGGGAGGTACTCGGCACTCAAGACCTCCAACACCGACTTGAACAGCCTCAGGTACGAATCGAAACGACTGCGATGCTCGTACCACTCCTGAGGCTCCATCGGTCGCTCCAGCGACTCGAACCCAGCGATTGCTCGCTCCAACTGCACACGGACGACAAATGCCACGGCCCGGGCGATATGCATGCAATTGGAGGCGCCAACGAGTGTCGGACGCTCCGCGTGACGTCGGAGCCGTCGTAGATGTCGCTCACAGAATCCGACAGCGGCGTCGTGCAACGTCGCATAGTCTCGAAAGTTCTTTTCCCCACACCGACGCATCTCGACGTCTCCGCTCCAGGTTGGCCGCGGTGCACGAACAGCAGACCCCCACGAGGACTCAACCATCGGGATGTCGCAATAGGTCAGGAAGTTCTTGAGGACATCCGCATCGTCAATGCCAACGAGCTCCGCAAGCACAGCGCTGAATAAGGCAGCGTTCCGCTGCGCCTCCCTAATTCGCCGCTCACGGCGCTGACATCTGCCTGTTTGGGCCTCTTGGAGATTGATGACAATGACGCGATTGCTGGTCGCGCGCGCTCCCCCCACTAATCCGCCCTCAACGAAGGCCACAGTCGTTGCTGCTTTACAGAACTGCGCGGCGATCGCATCTAGTCGTCCGACATACGTCCCGGCCGCTGCTTCAGACAGCTGAAGCCGTCGCACTCCACCGTCGACGTGGAGGAGAATCAGGGTGTCGATGACGGGAACCCTGCCGGATCCGCTGACGCATTGGCAGGTTACGGCGTCCACTTCGACGCTAACGTCTTGCAAGTGTATCTCGCACCGCGCGGCCGGCACTGTCGCCTCGCGTCGCGCAGTATCTAGCTCCGCGGGGTTGGCCAGCAGCGAAGCCCGGCCGTCCGGATCCAGCAGTTTATGAATCGCAGCAGTGTTCAGCGTGACGGGTTCCAACGCGACCAAGAGCTCGACGTTGCCCTGAGCTGGCGTCGACAAGAGCGCGGCACGGGTGAAGTTCGCGCTACCAAAGAAGAACGATGTCCCCCCACCATGTACCACGGCAAGCGCCTTGGCGTGCAGACTCTGCCTATGGCCGTCGTCGACGTACTCGCACAGTCGGATTCCACCCTTCCCGGATGTCAGCCCGGCGTGACACGCCCACGCGCTCGTCATCGTCGTGATGCCGTTCTCAGTCCACAGCGTCGTTCTCTTCGGCGCCAGGGTTGTCAGCACGTGGTCGAGCAGCCCAGGCGTAGCGTCGTAAAAGCGGGACAAGACATGGAGATCCTCAACCGGCGCCGAGACCCTGCGGAGCATCTGACCCCACAGGGGCTCCTCGAGATTGTCCAAGAGTGTCAGGCCGCAGGGTTGCGCTTCACCAGTCGTCAGCCAT
>JAQBEG010000044.1:0-4921 GCA_032123985.1 Deltaproteobacteria bacterium | reverse complement strand
GCGATGGCCTTGCCCCGTGGCGCGAAAACGCCGGAGAGGAGCGTCTTGGGGCTGGCGAAGATTTCGCGTGCGGAAGCTTCTGGGAGCATTGCCAAGACGGTGCCGGAGGTCGCACCAATGAACACGCACCAGGCGCTCGCGCCGTCGGCCCTCGCGAGGGTCTCGATCGTCTCCATCGTTTCGGCTGGCGGTAGCTCGAGCCCTCCGTAGACGCTGGGCACGCACATTCGGTAGAAGCCAGCGTCGGCAAAGCGGTCCGACAGGTCCTTCGGTAGTCGGCGCGCTTTTTCGATTTCCTCGGCACGTTCGCAGAGTTCAGTCGTGAATCCGCGCGCTGCGTCGCGCATGTTTGTCGTAGCTGATTTAGGAGATCTGCTCATGATGCATCCTCGCTCGCCAGGCCCAGGCGATTCGCGATGTTGTTTTTCTGCATCGCGGACGATCCGCCTACGATTGGCATGCCGAGCAGATCGCGGACGTGACGCTCCATGTCATGACCTTCGGAGAGGCCGTATGCACCCAACACGCGTTGGCAGATGAGGGCAATTTCAACTGCCGTGTCGGCCACGAACAGTTTCGCCATCGACGTCTCGACGGAGCACGGTTTGTTCTCCTGTGCGAGCCACGCGGCGCGGTAGAGCATGAGTCGGCAGGCTTCGAGTTTCGTGCGTGCTTCGGCGAGATCGTGACGAACCGATTGATGGGCTGAGATCGGTCGACCAAATTGTCGACGCTGCTGTGCGTAATCCCAGGCTTCTTCCACGGCCGCCTGCGCGATTCCGAAGGTGACAGCGCTGATCTCGATCTTTTCGACATCGAGGGCCCTACCGGCGAGCATGCGCCAACCTTGATTCCATCCGGCCTCTCCGCCGACGAGGTTCTCGATTGGAACGTCGACATCTTCGAAAATGACGTCGCTGGAAAGCGTGTATCGAAGATTCGAATGTTCGATCGGGTGAACCCGCACCCCGGGCAGGGAGGGCGGAACGAGGACGAACGAGAGATTTCGGTAACGCTCGTTGGCCGGCCCGCTACGAACCAGACAATAAATGTAGTCGACCCAGTCAGCGCCGGTGCACCACCGCTTGAAGCCATTGATCTTGATGCTCTTCCCATCCTCGGAGAACTCAGCGGTCGTCGTCACGCTTGCGAGATCACCGCCTACATCGGGCTCGGAGAGGCCATAGGCGAAGAGTAGTTCTCCGCGAGCCAGGCGCGGTAGGAACTCGCGCTTTTGAGCCTCGGATCCGTTTTCCGAGATATTCATGCCACCGTAGAAAGCGGCGTGGATGAAAGGGCCGGCCAGGAAGGCACCGCCACGACAGAGCTCTTCGATCACGGCAACCGCGGCGACGAGATCGCGTCCCTGTCCCCCGTATTCTTCTTCGATCGTCAGCCCGCAGACTCCGAGGTCGGCGAGCTTTCTAAAGAGCTCGGGCGGAAAGCGATGCTCACGGTCGAGTCGTCGGCGTAAATCGGCTGGCATCTCGGCGGCAACGAAGCGCGCGAGAGTTTCTCGCAGGAGCCGAATGTGGTCGGGTTCATCTGTGAAGTACAACGCGGATTCAATCCTCTAGAACAAAACGATTTCTTCGAAACGCGGCAGAGTCGAAAACTGAAGCTCACGGTGCTCGCTTTCCTTGTGCTTGAGGAACTCGAGGGTCTGCGCTCCGCCGCCGCTGAAGAGCAAGCCGGCTGCTCGGACCGGGCCGGTGAATGGTCCCTCAGCGGGTCCAGTCAGGCTATCCCAATGGATTGGGATCACGCGGGTCGCACCGATCGTCGTGACAGTCTCGTGCCAATAGGCTTCCCGATACTCTTCGGTCTGCGCACCTAGCCCTCCGATGCCCAGGAAAACGACCTCGGCATCGAAGCCGGCGAAACCGCCCGCGACATAGCCCGCACTGCCCTGGATCAGCCAGCTTCCTCGAGGATGCGACACATGGATCGCATAGGGTTGGCCAAGGCGATAGGCGAACGCGGTCACTGGCGGAACGAGTGGTTCGACGATTTGCGGGTCGGATAGCGCCTGTTCCGCGACCGCTGCGTTCGGAAACTCGAAATGCCGCGTCGCAATGAGCGTAATCGTGAAGTCCCCAAAGCGGAGAGGCTGGCGGTCGACCGCGATTCGAATCTGACCTTCGTCGAGTCCCCATCCACGAGCAATATTCGCGGTGGATTCGGAGCCGAGCAGAGTCGCGCCCGTTCGTTTCGCGACTTCGGGCGAGTCCATGGCATGGTCGAAATGCGAGTGAACAGGGATGACGACCGCGAGTCGGTCCACGTGATTGCGTTCGAGGCCCCGCGTGATTGCGTCGCGATCCGGGCCGATCTGACCTCGTGCAACTTTGAGAGGGCCGAAGCGAGAGAACCATCCGTCGACCATCCAATCGGTCGCACCATCGGAAAAGAGAAGCGTGGATGTTCCGGTGTATCGAACGGTCACCGAGCCTTCTGGAATCTCGGCTTCGGCCTTCACTTGCCAGGCGGGGTCGACCGCAGGTTGCTCGAATGTCATCAGATAGAATGCAGCCAGACCAGAAATCGCTGCGAGGATCGTCGCCAGACCCCAGAGAAAGATGCGTCGGTTCATCTTCGATACGGTAGCGCGCTCGCGTCGTCAGGTTTGCCGACGCTTCGAATCGCACTCGGTCGAACATCGGTGGTATGATCTAGCATGAGCCGTCATCGACACCTGCTGGTGTGTCTCGTCGCCCTCCTTGCGACATTCGCTGGGTCGGCCGGTTGCGTTTCCGCACCCGCCATGGCTCGCTCGCTCAGTTACGATTCCGAGTCGTTTATCGCCGAGCTTCGGAAACGCGTCCCAGAGCTGAACGAGCGAATGGCCCGCGCGCCCTTCGAACTCTCACGGGACACTCTAGTCCTGGCTGGGAAGCGCGTGATGACCGCGCCCCGCGGCCCCGATCGAGTTCGCGCGCTCGTCGCCTTTCTATCGGATCCCAAGCCCGAAGGACTCGGCCTCCAATATGATTGGGCCACGTCTTCAACTGCGGAACGCACGCTGGAACTTGGTCAGGGTGATTGTGTGGCGCTCGCGATGGTCATGGTCGGATTGGGTCGTGGGCTAGGTTGGCCGATGTATTTTGCCGAGGCCCGGACACAGCGACCGGAGATGCATCAGTTCAAGGAAGTCACCGTGTTGAGCGATCACATGGTCGTAATCGTCGCGGCGAAAACGGTACGGATGGTCATCGACTTTCTCGGCCTGGTCGAGGAAGGTTACGAAATTCGTCCGATCGACGATCTGACCGCTTATGCTCATCTGATCAATAACGTCTCGGGGCACCGAGTGATCACCGGGACCGGTGACGACGACAAGAGCCATTGGGGAGCCGCGCTCGATGGTTTCAAACTGGCGACCCGCATCCAACCGAAACTCGGTCGAGCCTGGAACAATCTCGGAATCGCATACACTCGATTCCGCCAATTCGACGAGGCCCGCGACGCCTATCATCGTGCGCTCGGTCTCGAAACGGCCTTCGGGTCGCCGGAACACAATCTGACCATCATGGAGACGCGTGCCTCAGGTGAGCCGACCATGATCGAGAGCGAGCTTCCGAGGTAGGATCGCCTATGCTCGATGCTTCTTCGACCCCGCTGTGACCGACCCGCTCGCGTGGATCTGAATTCGAGGTTACAACTCTTGAACGATCCCATCGAAGCGATCGCGTTTTACGCCGTGTTTGTCTTTGCGGTTACGGTGCATGAGGCCGCTCATGCATGGGTCGCCAAGCTGGGCGGAGATCTCACCGCCTATCATGGCGGCCAGGTCTCGATCGATCCGATTCCACACATGAAACGCGAACCCTTCGGCATGGTCGTCCTGCCGATTCTGAGCGTCGCGATCTCGGGATGGCCCTTCGGCTACGCGAGCGCCCCTTATGATCCAGATTGGGCACGGCGCTACCCGAATCGCGCAGCATGGATGGCATTGGCTGGTCCCGGCGCAAATCTTTTCCTTGCCGTCGTCGCGGGGCTCCTCGTGCGTATTGGAATGAGTGGTGGCCTGTTCGAAGCACCGGCATCCGTTCATTTCAAACAGATTACGGCTGCGGCTGGCGATCCGTCGGGCCTTGGCACCGGCCTTGCGCTTCTTCTCAGTCTTTTTTTCTCGATGAACCTGCTGCTCTTCCTGCTCAACATGATTCCGCTCCCGCCGCTCGATGGAAGCGGCGCGCTGCCGTTGATCTTGCCCGAGCGCTGGGTTGTCGCGTATCAGAGCATCATTCATCAGCCGATGGTCGGGCTGATTGGAATCGTCGTGGTCTGGAATCTCATCGGAGAGATGTTCTTCCCCTGTCTATTCTTTGCGATTGGCCTGCTCTATCCGGGAACACATTATGGTTGAGTGTCGGGTCGGAGATCAGGTGTGCATTTCTGCAGAGGAATCGCTACGAAATCGAGCGTGACGACTTTGCAGGAATTCGAAGTGAGCGACGACGGGGCGCGGGAACCCGATTCGGGAGATCGTTGGCGGCTACGGCTGGTGCTCATCGGCGTGGGGCTAGCGACGTTCACTGCATTCAGATCGGTCTTGATCGCCCCGTTTGGGTTGATCGACCTCGCCAAGTTTGATTACTGGTTCTTCATTCCCGATCGGGATTCAGGGGCGCTATCCGTCCTCATCGCGTGCTGGCTCAGCTGGAATCGACGAGAACGCTTCGTGTCGATTCGGACTCAAGTGATCGACTGGACGCGCTGGGCTGCGGCCTTTGCGGTTCTTGTCCTCTTCATCTGGGCGACCTGGATGCGCATCCAGGTGCAGCTGATTCCGATTCTCTGTGTCTTCATTGCGACGCTCGCTGTAGCTTGGGGCGGACGTTCGGGATTACGTCTGGTTGCGATGCCATGTGCTGCTCTGCTGCTTGCATTCCCTCCGCCGGGCCCTCTTCAGGCCGAG
>JAQBEG010000043.1:0-2633 GCA_032123985.1 Deltaproteobacteria bacterium | reverse complement strand
GCGTCGAAATCGATAAGAACGGGCATCTCTGCTTGCCGGATGGGCTCGATACGCGTCGGATGCATCGTTTCATAGAGCTTTGCCTTGACCAGACTCTGGATAGCCCGAAAGCCGCACTGAACGAACTCTTCGAGCGAGTCGGCATCGCCCCGGCTGCGCTCGCTGCGCTCGATCAGATCGTAGGCGAGCAGGGCGATCTGGACTTTCATGCGATCGCTCGCAACCCCATCAAACTGAGCGTTGCAGTTCCTCGTTTTCTCGAGATTCCGGTTCGATTTCGAAGTTTCCTGATCGATGATCTCGGTCTGGCTGATCCGAGCTGCGCCACGCTGGAGGATGCAGTCGTTTCGACGCGCCATCGGGCCGCTGAGAAGCTTGGTTGTGAGCCTTCCTGGGACGAGATTCTGGCGAGGCCGGCCGAGGTGGGAGCGCTTGCGCGTCCCTGGCGAGACCAATCGAAGTAGGGGACGACGACCGCCGCCGATTGCAACGGCGTTAGCGTCGCGCGGGCTCCCTGCGCGACGATCTAATCAGGCTGCAACCCGAAGCGTTCTATGTACGGTTGGAACTCTCGCCTGACCACCTTCGGATCCACGCCAAATTCTTCGGGCGTGTAGGTGTGTTCCCCGTGCTTTCCTTTTGGATTCTCGTCCACGAAGGCTCGCATCCGTGCCTCGCCCTTTGTGCTCATGGGAAGCCCGAGCGTTTCATAGATGGTCGCGACCGCGCCGAACTGATCGGAGACGAAATCCGAGAAATGCATATCGTAAAAGATGGCCTCGGGATATTCCCGTGCGTCTCGGACATCGAGCGCATGCGCGACGGCTCTTCGCAGACGCGCGGTCCAATCCCGAGCGATCTCCTGTCGGTCGACCTCGTCACTGCCCATCGTACGGACCAGCGAAGTCAGGCTCGCGTAGGACGTCATCGATTCGACCGGATCACGATGGGTGAACACGATGCGTGCGTCGGGGTAGGTCGTCAATAGATGCTCGAGTCCCCACATGTGCGCTCCCGTCTTGAGCACCCAGCGATCCAGCCGGTGACGCGATTGTAGATGCTGAAGCTGCTGGTAGTGAAAGTTGTAGACATGGGAAAAATCCGCTTCCTGGTCGACCCAGTCCTGGTAGGTCGGAACTCGGAACTGATTGTGAAAGAGAGGCGTGCACATCGCCTCGCCCATCATTGTCACGCATTCCTGGCTCAATCGGGCACCCATCGGGTGCATCGCCTTGAAGCCCGGGATCAAGGCATCGATATCGGGGAACGTCGCGGCACAGGCTTCGATCCTTGGGTCGCTATCGAACGTGGCAGTTTCCGGTGGCGGCGATGGGAACATCGTCTCCCATGTCATAGGTGCACGGTTGGCGGGGTCTTGCGCGAGGATGTCGTGAAGGATCGTGGTCCCAGTACGGGGCAGCCCAATGATGAAAACCGGGCGAACGATCTGCTGATCTGCAATTTCGGGGAACTGTTTACGGTCATTCACGTAGCCGAGACGGCTGACCGTATGCCCCAGGATTCGTTCCTTGGCGATCAGTCGGCCGATTGCATTCAGCCGGCCGTCGCATTCGAGCGAATCGATGAATCGTTGCAGCGGCTCGATGAAAGGCCCGCTTCCAAGGTCCTGGAGCCCGCCGGCGCGACTTTGCGCCTCTTCCATTAGAACCGGGAGTTCCAGACTCAGCTCGAAACCGCTCATGCCTTCTCCTTGTCTGCAATGTCTCGCCTGCGCGCAGCGTCTCCGACCGCCGCCATTTACGATAGCCCTCGAATCCATGATCGCTGGCTCTAATGACACATGAAGGACGTTCGCGCGAATCGGGTTTGGCAAGCCCGGGCGCGGCAGCGCGACTGCATGGCGGCGGGGGCGTAGGCTACGGTTCGCCTCCGCGATGGAGCGCGATGGGGAGGGGCGCATGGCATCGAGCAAGCCGGCCACCGGTTCAGACTACGGGCCGAACGTTCGGATCGTTTTGCGCGTGAGCGCGGCGATCGTGCCGGTCGTGATTCTCGTTGTTGCCATTCG
Source organism: Deltaproteobacteria bacterium (assembly GCA_032123985.1). Classification (GTDB taxonomy): domain Bacteria; phylum Myxococcota_A; class UBA9160; order UBA9160; family UBA4427; genus UBA4427. The sequence continues at coordinate 604 of JAQBEG010000043.1, read as the reverse complement.
GGCGACGGGCGTCATGAATCTCGACGAGGTCGAGCATGTGCGCGCGCTTATTCAGCGCGCAGGGATCTGGCGAATACCGCTCTTCATCTTGGTCTATGGAATTGGCATTCTCGCGCATGTGCCGGGATCTGTTTTCGTGGGCGGTGGAGTGTTGCTGTTTGGTCCGGCGTGGGGACTGGTCTGGTGCTATCTGGGAGCTCTGCTCGGAAATTTGATCAGCTTCGAAATCGTTCGACTGACGGGCTATCGCCCACTAAGCCAAGTGTCATGGCCTGTGCTCGAAGGACTCTTCTCGCGCCTCGCGGAGCGACCTACCCAGGCCGTGACATTGATCCGACTGGTATTCCCGACGACTGCGCCCGTCAATTATGCGCTCGCACTGACGGACGTCGCATTTCGGGCCTACCTGATCGGCTCGCTCGTCGGAGTCCTTCCTCAATTGCTCGCGTGCGTGTGGCTATTCGGATTCGTATTTGAATAGCCTATTTTGAGAGCGCTTCATTTCTGACTGCTCTCGGAGAAGATTCTGTCGAGAACCTAATCGTCGATTCGAATGGTTAGCGCGTCGGGTGCACGTTGCGATACGACGAATCGGGCGTCCTCA
>JAQBEG010000042.1:0-5717 GCA_032123985.1 Deltaproteobacteria bacterium | reverse complement strand
ACCGGCGGCACGCGCCTTGCTGGTCGGCCTGAAGTACTCACAGCGATTTGCACGGTCGCGGTCGAGGATTCGCTCCGAATTCGATTCCCGACACCCGTTGTAGGCGCTCGGATCGTGATGGGCGCAATTCAGGCAGACGTGTAGGTCTGCCCGACAGCGGTCGCAGGCATCGCGAAAGCCGATGGACTCGCCGGCGGCCAGGGGGATCTCGGTCTGACATGCCTGACACAGCATCCGGCAAGCCTGCTGCATAATCCGCGAGATCGCCATCGAAATTCTGATTGAGTGGCGGGCGCATCTCATTCATGGGCGACCGAGCGCGCAGACCGTTGCCGTTCCGCTCTAGTTTCAGCCCGCAGCGTCCGATGACGCTCGTACGATGTTCGAAGAAAAGCCCCCGATTCGATCCACCCAGGAAGACGTCTCCGAGCTCGCGGAGGACATCGATCGGTTCGTGATCGCGCTCGCCGAGCGGATCGACGCGATCCAGGACGCCGAACTCGTTACCCACTGCTCCGAAGTGGCAACACTCGCACGCCAGCTGGGAATAGATGCGGATCGGCTCGGTTATCCGAGTATGGCGCAATGCTCAAAGGGCGTCGCAATCGCGGCCGAAGACACCAAGACCGATGCGTTGCAGGATGCGATCGTCGAGCTGACCGATATTGCGCAGCGGATTCGACGCGGACATCGCGGAGCCGCCTGATCCGCGCGCGGATCTAAACGAAAAACCAGAACGAAAAAGGCGAGCCGTCCGCGTTCTGGAAGAGATCCCCACCCCAGACCGCCAGCGCAAGCAGCGCCCCATTCGTGACCGCGTGAACCAGCATCATCGCGCGGAGTCGCTTTCGGTGAAAGAACCACAGATTCGAGAACACGATCCAGGGTACGCAGACCCACCATTCCCAGGGAACGTGGCCGAGCGTAAACACAACGACCGTGACGATCATGCTGCGCAGGGTGTATCGAGCAATAGGCTGATCGCGGAAGTCGAGTTCGGTATTCCACACATCGGCGATCCGCATGACGAAACTGCGAATGAAGAGTTCCTCGAAGATCGGTGTTACGAGCGCATAGCCAAAGAGTCGAGCGCCCAGGATGACGCCGACGAGCGCTTCACCCGCCATCGCAGGATCGAATTCACCTCCGGGTTCGGGGCGCAGCGAAGGGAAGAGAAGGAACGGCACGACCCAGACCGCGGTCAGTGCGAGCCCAACGAGGATGTCCTGCAGCCCTCCGAGCAGCCCGATCTCCGTACCCTCGCCCCGACATTCCGGATAGGCTCCCTGTTTCCAGAACCAGACGATGAGGGCCAGCGTGATTCCGGGCTTCAAAATCAAAACGACCGGATCCATCGCGTCGGGCATCCGGGCGCCGATCTCGGACATCAGCAGGAATGCGATGTAGGGCAGGACGTAAGGCCACCACCCGTGGCCCTCACGCTCTCTGGACGTCATTCGGGCGGCGTCTTCCAATCCGGAAATTCCCATGTTCACCCGCTTCGCTACGGCCGGCCCGGCGCCAACCCAAAGGTCCTGAAGGTATCGTAGGCGCCCGCATACACCCGCGGCGTATTGATCAATCGAGGGGCAGAACGATCTCTGGTAACGGATGGCGATAGAGCTTCGCCGCATTCTCGCTGCACATCATTCGGACTTCATCGGCGGGAATATGCCCCCAGGCATTTTCGATCACGCTCTGACTATCCGGCCAGGTGCTGTCGCCATGGGGATAATCAGTTTCGAAGAGAATATTCTCGACCCCAATCCGGTGACGCGTGTCGATTGTCGAGGGATCGTCGATGGTGCAGAACCAGAAGTTTCGCTTCAGCACGTCGGCGGGACGCATCTCCCATCCGAGTCCGTATCGCGATCGGTCGATGATGTTGTCGAGTCGATCGAGCAGCATCGCAACCCAGCCGATCCCACCCTCGGACATCGCGATCTTCAGACTGGGATGCTTCAGTCCGTAGCCCGACCAAAGCCACTCCACGCAGGCGGCGAGCGAGAGCTGACCAAAGAGCGTCGCACCGATCTGGAGAAAAGGGGGAGTTCTCCGGGAAGGGATACATCCCCGAGCTGCCCACGTGAAGCGAGATCACGGTGTCGGTATCCACGCATGCCTGGATGATTGGATCCCAGTGATCGCGATCCCAGAGACTCGGAAGATTCACCGCGTGTGGGCGTTCCGGAAAAGTTACGGAGACGAAGCCCCGCTCGGCGTTTCGGTGGATCTCGGCGACGGCGAGTTCCGAATCGGCGAGATACGTGATGCCACACGGGATGATCCGAGTGGGATGCGGCGAGTACCACTCCTCGAAGAGCCAATCGTTCCAAGCGCGCACGCATGCAAGCCCGACTTCTCGGTTTTCGGCCGCCGCGAATACACGACCACAGAATCCTGTGATCTGGGAGGGGAAATTCATTTGCGCCCAGATCCCCCCGAGATCCATATCCGCCACCCGCGCGTCCGCGTCGTAGCAACCCCGTCGCATCTGCTCGAAACGAAAAGGCTCGAGCTTCACCGATTCGGGTCGCCGGCCCGCGACCGCGTTCATTCCGACCTGCGTATAGATGGCTCCTTCAAATTGCCAGACCTCGTGACCATCCGCTGTTTCGATCAGCTGCGGACCGGCGTCCCTGAGAGAAGCCGGCAAATAGCGCTCGAAGACGTGCGGCGGTTCGACGACGTGATCATCAACGGAGACGATCGTGTATTTCACCTCGCGCGGATCGGGATCGGGCAGAAAAAGCTCTGGGTCGAGCGGAGCGGCGACCATGATGATTGTCCTCTATTTAGTTAGAACTCGTGAATCGGGCCGTGGTCGCCGTCAGGTCTGCGCCGAATGCTTCAACGCGCTTCGACTGTTCGCCGTCGAGCATTTCGCCCGCATCATCGAATTGCTTGAATGCGCTACGAATCGTCATCTGATTCGGCAAAACAGTGATTCCCAGATTCGTCAACAGCTCACGGACACCACGCAGACCGCGTAGCCCCCCGAGTGGTCCCGGTGACGCGGCCATGATCGCGGCGATCTTGTTCTGGAATACGGAGAGATCAGGCTGCGCCTCAGCGGAACGAGACACCCAATCCAGTGTGTTCTTCAACAGCGGAGAAAGAAAGCCATTGTACTCGGGCGAGGCCAACAGCAGTCCGTCGTTTGCTCGAAAGAGCGCGGCGAGTGCTTTCGCATTCTCGGGAAGGCCGCTCGCTGATTCGCCATCCGCGTCGTAGATCGGCAGGGAATACTCCCGAAGGTCGACGAAGGTCACTTCCGCACCAGCCTCTTTGGCCCCGCGCAGCGCAATTCTGACGAGCCTCTTGTTGAACGAGTCTGCCCGGGCGCTGCCCGCAAATCCGAGAATCTTGATTCCGACTCGATCACCCAATCTGCTTTTCTCCATCGCTGTCTGCAAAGAGTGAGCAAGAAAGGATACTGCGCGTGCTACCGAAGGTCGGTACCAAGAAGCAAATGATTTGCCTTTAGGTGGATGACCTCGGAGAATCTGGCCATCGGTTCCAGCGTGCATCGACGCGACCGGGCCATGACCCTGGAGAGACAACCCAATGACCAAAGAAAACCGCAATCGGCGTTTCGTCGTCGTGATCGTCGTCATGAGCATTGTCGGATTGGCCGCCCTCTCGCTGACGGTCTGGTTCACGTTCGACGGATCGACCGACGGCATTGAGAGCGCGGAACACGATGGAACGAAAATTTCCCTGGAGGGAGGCTCCGCGACCACAGGCGACTCGCCCGCCCGCATCGTCGATCACGGACGATTGACACTGAACGAAGACGCGCTTCCCGACCAGGGCCCGCTAGCTCTCGTCCTCGATCTACCCGACGATGCCCGCGGAGTTGGGGCACATGGGATTCGAATCGTCTCCCTGGACGGTCGCCGACTCGAGACGATGGCGACGCCGCTTCCGGGATCTGGAACGGGAGTCCAGCTCGAGATCGACACGGCGTTCTTGTCTCGTGGCCTCTACCTGATCGAGATCGATACGCCGGAGAAGCATCCACTGCAGATCCGCCGCTACGTGCTGGAGCTGAAATAACAACCTATCCGTTTCGATCAGCGTCCTGCTCAGCCCGAACGCTCCCTTCGAAGGCCTCCAAGGTTTAGTCGCATCGCGAGCAGCAGGCCACCGCCAAGGAACAGGATCGAGAGCGGGGCCAGTAGCGGAACCGCTGTGGGAGGCGTGCTCCCGAAGTCGTTCGGGTCGGAACCGGCAGCGACTTCGACTCCGTCATCGAAACCATCGCCATCGGTGTCCGCCAGGGCAGGACTCGTGCCCGTGTCGTTCGCGTCGACGAAGGTGCCCGAATTCGTTTCGACGCCATTCAGAAGCATATCCTCATCCCGATCGATGCCCATTCGCTGACCCGAGCCGGGAGGGACCGCCGTATAGGTCAGAGTCTGAGCGTCACCATTCGGGTCAGCCTTGGCTCGGAGGACCGCCTCGCTGATGCTCGCGCCGTTATCGTCTGGCGTGTAAGTCCCGCCGTTCGAGCTGAAATAGCCCTTTTCGACACCACCCTCGACGGTTTTCACAACGACGTCACACTGCGTGACGGCGCCGCCCAGCACTGCCGATTCGAAGGACGCCCCGGCCTGAGCGTCGATCCTGGTGATCCGCGCGTTGACGTCAGCGACGTTGAAATTGCCCGGCCCGATAGTGGTCTGCTGGCCAACGATCGGAGCGATGTCTGTCGGGAAAGCGAGCAAGAACGCCTCGAGATCGTTCTCCTCCTGAGCGTTGAGGGCAAAGACTCCGCCGCCCACGAAGGTCTTTAAAGTGTCGACCGAACCATCGTGAAGGAATCCTGTGCCGCGCACCTGGTTTCCATTGACGCCGAACATCCCGATCTTCTGATACATGTTGCGATTATGAGGCACCTTCATGTGCTGGGGCTCGCCTTCGAAACTCTCCTCCCCGCCGGTTCCGAAGAACCCGTTCAGCGGATCGAGGCTATGGCAGCCGTCACAATCCTCGACCGTGTCCGTGGCGTTCGGGTCGAGCTGAGCGCATTCAATCGTATCGGCGCCGCAACTGAACCACTTGTCCGATCCCCTTTGCTGGCTCGGCGTCGGTGCGGCCGGATTGGCGAGCGAATTGTCGAGCGCGCGAATCGGATTCGGCGGTAGCTGGACCTGAAGCATGAAATTCGAAAATTGCAGCATCTCCGTGGCGGTAATCGTCCCCTCTTTTCCGACCAGACCTTCAAAGGCGACAATGAAGTTTCGAAAGGCCGGATCCTCGTCACACGGTGCGTTCGTGGAGTTGGCCTCGGCGTAGCCCGGTTGCGTGCAGGAATCTGTGCCGAAGAAGCCGTCCGCACGGTCGCCGCGCCAATGCATGGCGCCATGCGTCGAAAGACCGCGAAGCGTCTGCGTCGTCATCGGCCCCTTCATCGGGTGGAAGGGCACCGTCGGATCTGTGAATTCCAGGACCGCGTCGGGCTGAGGCTGATTATTGGTGCCCAGCTGCGCGTCGGGATCCCCGAGATTCCAGGCGAGTGCGTCGAAGTCTCCAAAAATATGACAGCTCGAGCAGGATGCCTCGCCGTTTCCGGACGTGGCGACAGCGTCATAAAGAAAGGGTCGGCCTATCACGATCGACGTTGGTTCCGGATTGTGGAGTGGGTGGAAGCCGGTGGACATTCCGCTGCCAAGATCAATCACCTCCACCGAATTATTGAACCGCGTCGTCAC
>JAQBEG010000041.1:0-2703 GCA_032123985.1 Deltaproteobacteria bacterium | reverse complement strand
GGCCCCGGCAGCACGTAGATTGATCCACTCCGATTCGGATGCGACCTAACGCCGACCGCTGGCAGCGCAGCGGTCTTTCACTTCACGATGTACTGTCGCTCTGCCGACTCCACCAATTCCACCAATTCCACCAATTCCACCAATTCCGCCAATTCCGCCAATTTCCCCAGTTCCAGGACCTCGCGACCTTCCCGAGCCGGGCCGAAGTGAAGCGCAAAGCTCGCCCCCCGACGCGGGGTCCCAATCTAGCACCGCGCCGACGATCTCACAGGGTCTCTCGTCGAGGCATGCAAAGTCGAGCGGATTAGCCTGCGACAGACGGCCGGGCGGCGACGCGTGCGTACCACGCCTGCAGGCGTTCACATTTCGCGTCGAGGGGCTGCCCCACCGACGAGCCAAACTCGAGAAATGCAAAGAGCAGAATGTCGGCGAGCGTGAATCGATCACCGCAGACGAACTCCTTGCCATCCATCAGCTCATCGAGCCAGACGAGTTTTTCCTGCGCGATCGCCTTGAAATCATCGGCTGCTTGCGGGATGCAATGGATGCGATCCTTGAAGAGCGGCAGTCCCTCGGCGAAGCGGAAACCGCTACCCAGGGTCTCGCAGATATTCAGATCGATGCGTCGCACCCACATTCGTGTTTCCGCTCGCTCTTCGGCTGTCGAACCGATCAAGGATCCTCCAGATTTTTCGTCCAGGTACTCGACGATCGCCGTCACCTCGGCAAGGAACGAGCCATCATCGAGTTCCAGCGTCGGCAGCTGGCCAGACGGGTTGCGGGCGAGGTGGGCGCCCTGCCGATTTTCTCCAGTCATGAGATCGACCTGTTCGAGTTCGACGTCGGCACCGAGTTCTGCGATGGCGACAACGACAATCCGCGGGTTGGGACCTATACCGGTATACAGCTTCATGGGGGACTCCTCTTCTAACTTGATCTAGTTGGTTTTGGCGAATAAGTGCGCAGGCCGATGGTGACGCAGCCTTGCAATAGGAGCAAAGAACCGCGAGTCGGAATTCCACTCGATGCGGCCACTACGGCGATCGGTAGATCTCGAGATCGAGCTTCCCCTCGCTCCGCGCGACGATACATGAGATGGCGGCATCGCCCGTAATGTTGACGGCCGTTCGGGTCATGTCGAGCAGACGATCGACACCCAGGATGAGACCGATTCCCTCTACGGGAAGGTTCATCTGGCGGAGCACCATCGCTAGCATGATTGTCCCGACGCCTGGAACGCCAGCGGTGCCGATCGAGGCCAAGGTCGCGGTCAGTACAATCATCAGATAGCCGGTCGGTTCAATCTGGATTTGATAGGCCTGGGCGATGAACACGGTCGCAACGCCTTGCATGATCGCGGTTCCGTCCATATTGATCGTCGCACCGAGCGGTATCGTGAACGAAGCGATCGAACCATCGACCCCGAGTCGCTCCTCGGTCGTGCGCAGCGTGACCGGCATTGTCGCGCCGCTGCTCGCTGTGCTGAACGCGACGGTCATCGGCGCGCGGAGCTTTCGAAAGAAAGCGAGCGGATCCAGACGTCCGAGGAACACGAGCAGAATCGGGTAGGTCACTGCGATGTGTACGAAGAGCACACCGAGTACCACCATGAAATATTTCGCAAGTTTCTCGAAAGCGTCGATGCCCTGCTCGGCGAAGACCTTCGCGATCAGACAGAAAATGCCGTATGGCGCGATCTGCATCAGCAGAAAGACCAACTTCATGATGACGGCATTGGCGCTTTCGAAGACGCGCAACAGATCCCGACCCGCCTCTCCGGAGAGCGTCATCGCAATACCCAACAACACGGCAAAGACGATCACCTGGAGCATGCGTCCTTCGCTCATCGCTTGAAAAGGATTGTCTGGGAAGACGTCAATCAGCGTTTGCGCGAGGCCGGGAGCCTCGCTCGCCGCGTAGCCCAGGGCTTCAGTAGTCAAATCGAATCCAGCCCCAGGCGCGACGAGCACACCGGCAATGATGGCGAGGCTGATGGCGATGGCGGTCGTCAATAGATAGAGAGCGAGCGTCTTGCCGCCGATGCGCCCGAGCTTGGTCACATCTTCGAGCGCCGCGGTCCCGCACGCCAGCGAGACGAGCACCAGCGGAACTACCAGCAGCTTCAAGCTGGCCAGGAAAATCTGGCCGACGACATAGAACACACCGTCCACCATGAAACGGGTAAACGCGAGATCGGACCCGGCCAAATTCAAGATCACGCCGATCGCCATTCCGCCGACCAATCCGATGATGATTCGTCTGGTCAGCGCTCGGGTATCTTCAAGCCGCCCTTCCGGCTGTACTTCGCTCAACGACACGCCCCCTCCCTTGCGGTTGCGACCGACGATACCGGATCTGGGGGCGAATCCTCGCCGCCGGCTGAGCTACAAACCTCAAGAACCACGGCGAAGCCGTCGATTCCCTATCGGGGAGAGAACGATCGATGCTCGAGACAGCCTGGATTGGCGTAAACCTGCTGGTCGGAATTCCGTTCGCCGTCGTTTTCGTCGTCTCGTGCCGCGAATTCGTTCGGATCGTGCTGGCCATCACGTTTGGCTTCCGTGTTTTCGAATTGAAGTGGGGCGTGGGCCGTCCGATCTGGACAAAATCGCTGGGACCGGTTGATGTGGTATTCCGCCGCCTACCGCTTGGTGCATCGATCGTCGCCGAATCGGGTTCGCCCAGGAATCATCGAATCGCACG
>JAQBEG010000040.1:0-3208 GCA_032123985.1 Deltaproteobacteria bacterium | reverse complement strand
TCCATTCGGTCGCGCAACTGCGCGACTTGCTCTCGGCAAAACAGTCAACCGAAGTGGCGAATGAATACGAGTACGATCGGACGCTCTCGCCAAAATGATCCTAGGCGTTCTCTATGCCCCGTCCAATCAGAGAGCTCGATGCCTGAAAGCTTGTTTGAAATTCTCATGATCATGCTGCCTTTGAGACCTTCTTGACTTCGACGTCTGTGTTTTCGCCTTCTGCTTGCGGTATCTCTCGGCTCTCGTGAAGTCTTCGGTGGCATAGATATAGACCGCCGCAATGACGATGAAGCTCACCGCGCATCCAAAAGACAGTAGGGCGACTTCACTCATGACCATTTCCTCCAAGCAACAACGCACCGGCCGACAAGATCGAGGGCACCCAGATACCGACGTAGATTCCCTGCTCCTGGCTTCCCGTGAAGAAGAGCGAAACTGACATCAGGAACGAGAGTCCTGCCGCCAGCATGAACAAGGCCTTTGGCCTGCTGACACCGGGAAGCACCTCTCTCCTCTCGATCGCGCGCTCCTTCGGGTGTGTTTCTTCAACTCTTACGTTCATGACTCAGCTCCTTTTTTTTTGTGATTGGACGTGGTTTTTAGAACAGCTCTGGTTTGTTTTCGGATTCGCGGTGAAGATTTCCGTTTCCCTTGATTCGAGATACCCGCAGGCTCTAGAGGCGCTCCCAGTGCATTTTTGACATGGCCAATCCCAGACAGTCGCTCGCGCAAACCTCGCACGGCGAGTCGACCGACTCGCTGCATCAGGACATCGACTATGGGGTCTGCGAGCCGGCGAATGCCGACCAAGTCAATTCGCGCCTCATAGGTGACACGGGTACCGCCAGGCCGCGAAACGAAGGTCATCTCATCGATGGAACACACGGAGGAATCGCCTCCGCTCAGGACCAAACGCGAGGGTCGATCGAATTCGGTGATCTCGTACTCGAGCGGAATCCGCTGCCCGAAAAACGAGACGATCACACTGAACCGGGAGCCAACACGGACCTCACCCTTCGTTAGACGATGAGCCTCCTCGACGCCTGGATCCCATTCAGCGGTACGGCTGAAATCAGCGAGATAGTCGAATGCCTCCTCGATCGGGATGGGCAGGTCAATCGCGTCTACGTATCGCGCCATTTCACTCCTCCGTTCTGTAACCAGCGTTAGATTCTTGTTTGTTCCTGAATTTGTCAAGATAATATCTGTACAAATATGGAGTAGAGATCAAATAGTTTAATCTATTTATTATTTTTAATGATTGAAATCATATAGTTGCACCTAATTTAAGAAAATCGTATGCGATTCAAAAATCCATAAAAAATATGGACAAATCTTTTGATCCGTATAGAATCACGCGATGTCTGAACCAAAGGGCAATCCGCTCGAACTGACCTACCCCCTGCGCACGGCCGCTCGGCTGACGGGGCTCTCGCCGGAACTGTTGCGCGCGTGGGAACGGCGTTACGAAGTCGTCGTCCCGCTTCGGACGCCCGGTGGGACGCGGCGATACAGCGCTGCCAACCTCGAACGGCTTCGTCTGGTGAAGGCCGCTGTCGACGCGGGTCACCGGATCGGTCAAGTCGCAAAGCTGGAGATCACGGAGCTGAAACGAAGGTCGGCGGTCGGCGAAGGCCGGTCGACCGGCCAGTTCGACGAGATCCTGTCGGCACTCGACCGACTCGATGATGCGACTTCGCAGAGGCTTCTCTCCTTTCAGCTTTCCACTCTGGCTCCATCGAGGTTTGCGCGCGAGATCGCAATTCCCCTCGTGCACGAGATCGGGGAGCGCTGGGCCAATGGAGAGATGGAAATTGCAGCAGAACACCTTGCGACCGGCATCCTTCGATCGTTGCTCGGATCGGCGCTTCAACAGACCCCCAGCTCGATCCTGGGTCCACGCGTCGTCTTCGCGACACCGACTGGCGAGCGTCACGAACTCGGCGGGCTGATCGCTGCTCTGACCGCCCTCGGCGCAGGCGCGAACCCCCTCTATCTGGGAATCGAGGTGCCGGTCGAAGATTTACTGAGCGCCGTTGAGAAAGCGGGCGCGGTGGCATTAGGCCTGAGTCTTGTGACGATCCCGACCTCACAGGCAACGCGCACGATTCTCGCCCTCCGCGAAGGCTTGGCGGCCCCGATTCATCTCTGGCTCGGCGGATCTGGCGCGAGCGCGATCAAACTTCCAGGCGGAGTGGAGCACATCGCATCCCTGGAGGACCTCGAGCAGCGAGTCGCCCTGCTCGACGACTAGCGCACATCCACTTCTGGACAAACTGAAGCGACCTCGTAGCGGATCTCTACGACAGCTTGCCGGCCGAACCCGACGAGCGAGCCAAAGTCGTGGCCCCGGTCTAACGTCGTCGCTCGCGTGCTCGAAGCCTCGTTATCCCGGCCAGCGCACCTAGCGCCGCGGCGGCAGCGATGAGGCCGTGGGGCTCGGGGACCGCGCGAACCACCGCTCGCTTGTAGGCCTGGTGGCCCGCCCGGTTGGGGTGCAGCGCGCCAAAGTGATCGCCCTGGCTCGGATGCGACTCGGTCAGGGTCACCAGCCAGCCGGCGGTCGAGCAGTAGCCATGCGTCCTGAACTCGCCGATGTGGCCGTCGACATAGGTCCAGCCGTGGAGCGCCGCCGCATCGCCCAGCGTAGTGTCCAGCGACCCGAGCATGACGTCGCCCACCCATTCCATCTCGGAGGTCGAGAGGCCCGGGAAGTTGCTGCTCCGGGACTCCGCGTCGTCGAGCAAGTGCCAGCCACAGCGCTCCCCGTTCTCGTCGAACGTCACTTCCGGGTAGCCCGTCAGCAGCACGCGCGAGGCGACCTCCTCGCCGAATGCGTCGTCCAGATCTAGCTTCAGCTTTGCGTAGTTCGAGGGCAGGTCGTCGAGGCCGTTGCAGCCATCGAGTTTCACACCGGTGCCGCACCTTGGGGGTTCATCCGCGCCCTGGAAGAGCAGGTCGTTCGCGGTTTCCCGGAGGTCGGGCAGCCTGCCGTAGGTGTCGACGCACGCCTGACCAAAGGGAGGCTGCGCCCGGCATCGAAGCTCCATCGCGAGCACCGCCGCAGTGTCGAGGATCGGATTGTCGAAGCAGGGCTCGGTGGAAACGCACTTCTCGATCACGGAGGAGAAGTTCGCGTCATTGCCGCCGATCGAGATGAAGAAGTAATCGACCTCGCGGTCGTCGCCATCGCACGGGCCTTCGCCGC
>JAQBEG010000039.1:0-3165 GCA_032123985.1 Deltaproteobacteria bacterium | reverse complement strand
TTCACGTCTGCGCGCGCTGCAACGGGAGGATCTCGGCGAACCGGCTGCGCGGGCTTCCCGGCACGACGCTCTGCAGTCGATGTGCGCGGGAAATGGAATGGTAGGAGCGTTTTTATACCGGACGCCGATCGGCCGAGTTTTGGCACACCACGGGGAAGTTCCAGTAGGATGAGCGAATGAACCGATCGACACCCCTCGACGACGCGCAGTACGTGAGCCTTCGGAGCTATCGCAAGAACGGCAGCGCCGCGGACACCCCCGTCTGGATCGCGCCCCTCGACGGCAAGCTGATGGTCTTCACCCTGGAAGATTCCTACAAGGTCAAGCGGATCGCACGCAATTCCGCCGTCCAACTCGCGCGCTGCGATGCGCGCGGCGGGAATCTGGGCGACTGGCGGAGCGGTCACTGCATTGCGGTGGCACGGGGCAGCGAGCAGGAGCGGCGGGCCTACGACGCATTCAACCGGAAATACGGATTGATCATGCGCCTCGGTACGCTCTTCTCGACGCTCGTCGGGCGGGTCCGCAAGCGCCTCGTGCTCGAAGTCACCCTCGACGACAACGCTTGAGACGAACTTCTTGAATCGGAGGCGCAGCCGACAGGCTCACCCCTCCGAACCAGGCCTTAGGTCGAGGCGCTTTGCGAATGCGGCTTGCCATTGCTGTATCGGCTGGAACTCGGGTTCGGATTCGACCAGCTTGCGAGTGGCTTCGAAGATGTCCTCATCGCTTTGGTCGAGATCGAAACCTCGGGCGAAGGGCTGCGCGACATGGAAGGGCGAATCCACGTAACACTCGAGCCCGTTGCCTTCGCAATCCTGGAAGTACAGAGACCAGGCGTTCCCGTGGCAGATTTGCAGAATCCCTTCGATCTCGGCGCGAACCAGTTTGGCGTGCAGCGTACGCAGATCGTCGAGCGTTCCGGTTTGGAAGGCCAGATGATCGACGAGGAGAAACGCTGCGTCGGTCACGGCGACGCCGCTGACCATGGCGATCTGGTGATGTGCGCGCGGGTCCTGGCTCAGAAATGTGATCTCGAAGTCGTTCCCCACGGAGCCGCGGTTGGTGATCTCGAAACCCAGAACGTCGCAGTAGAAAGCGGACAAGCGGTTTATATCGCGTGCTGCCAATGTGACATGTCCGAGGGTCAGTCGCGGAATGGATGATGAAGGCATGCTCGAATCCTCGTCTCTTTCTTTTGGGGATGCTCGCGCATCCGCAGTTTCGTTATCGCCCCAGGATCTGCTTCACGGCAGTCGCGAGTTCGCTCGTCGGGTCCGTCACAGAACCGGGTTTGCGCCACGCGACGACGCGGTCGGGTCGTATCAATAGACAGCCTTCGTCGCTCGTCTCCCTCGTGCGAGCCCACTGCCCCAGCACGTCGGCGTTGCTTTGACCCAGGCCCACTGTGACGGGCAGGATCGACACGCCAAGATCGCGGCTGACCTGCACCGCGGCTTCGCGCCATGCATCGCCCGCAATGCCCACGAGCAGGGTAAAACGGTCGTAGCTGCAAAGGTCGAGCGTCGAGACATCCTTTTTGCCCTGTTGTAGCCAGACGTGGGGCAGGTGGGCGCCGGGATGCGTCGTCGCCTGGTAGTAGAGATCGGGATCTCGCTGGCAGGAAGGAAACGAACTGCCGTCGCCGACGATCGCACTCGACGCATAGCATTGATTCAGCTCGACACCATGCGCATTGAACTGTCCGTTCATCACGTCAAGTCCCTTCGCGAGGGCCGCTCGTCGCTCTTCGCCGTTCGGGCCCAGGATCAAGTCGACGGCCTCGCGTGACTCCTGCTCGCTCTGATCGGGACGAAACCCGAGCTGACTCAGGAACGAGGTCGCCATCTCACCGAGGCTCTGGTTGGCGCGGTCGACGACCTTTCGGCCCACGGGTTGTCGCTCGGCGCTGTAACTATCGAGCAGTGCGTCCTCGGCCCGGCCGGAAGTCACCAGCGCGAGCTTCCAGGCAAGGTTGTAGGCGTCCTGGATCGACGTGTTGCTCCCGAGTCCATTTGCGGGCGGATGGCGATGAGCCGCATCGCCCGCCAGGAACAATCGCTTATCGCGGTAGTTGCGCGCGACCACGTGATTGATCTGCCATTCGCTGATGCCCTTGATCTTGACCTCGATGTCGGGGTCGCCGATCGCGGCTCGCACGCGACGCATCACGTTCTCATGCGACACGTCTCCAGTGCCGCGATCGTGGCGCGCCATGATGGTGCTCCACTCGTTCCATGGCTCGACGCACGTCCAGGCACTGACCAGATCATCGCTACCGGGCGCACAAACGAAGAACAGAGCGCCGGAGCGGTGTTGCGTGTATTTTGCGAGATCGGCCTCGATCCAGACCGTGATTGCGTTTCCGAGTCCGGCCTCGCCTTCGAAATCGAAATCCCCGTGCTCGCCTACCACGCTGCGCGCGCCGTCGCATCCGACGACATAGCGCGAACGGATCTCGATCTCTTTACCGCTTTTGCGGTCGCGCACGCGAGTGATCGCACAGTCAGGCGTCTGACGGAGTGTGACGACTTCATGATCGAAGCGGATGTCTGCGCCGAAGGCACGCGCCGCGTCGAGTAACATCGGTTCGAGAATGTGCTGGGGCGCGTTGCACATCTGGCTGGGGCTCGCCGCGCGATAGTCCGCGATGCGATCTTCGCCCGTCCCCCAGGTCATCATGCGCGCGATCTCTCGCCCCGCGAATGACGTCGCGAATACCTGCTTGCCCATGAGGTGATTGGGCAGGGCACGGTCCATCACTCGCCTTTCGATCCCCAGGTCGCGGAAGATCTCCACCGCGCGTTGATTGGTGATGTGGGCACGTGGCGAATTCGCCGTCGATCCGAACTTCGTGACCGTGAGCGACGAGACGCCCGCGCGAGCGAGCAGCGCAGCGGCGGTGAGTCCAGCGGGCCCAGCTCCCGCGACCAGCACATCCGTGGTCAGTGTCTTCATCTTCGTCTCCTATCGCGTGCGTGGTTCACGCGAGCATGGTTGCGCGAGTGCGCGTCGGAAATCGACGGGCATGCGCGAGTGGCCTATTCGGCAGGGCGCGTCAGCGGTTCGACATCGGGCCACGCTGCCTTGGCATTGCTTCGCAGCATTTCGACCGCGGGCGCCGGCGTCCAGGCCGAGACCGCAGTGGCGTAACTCTTTTTCGCC
>JAQBEG010000038.1:0-4948 GCA_032123985.1 Deltaproteobacteria bacterium | reverse complement strand
CGGATGCGCCGTCTCTGGCCCCGCCCTCACGGGCGCGGTCAGAGCAGCGTAGCGAGGAACTCATGTCGGAACCGTCGCGAGAAGTCTTCCAAGATCCTTTGACTGTCACGAGCGTGATGGGAGCGCAACCCGACCATCGTTATGCCATCGACTATTTTGGTGCGGACGGCACGCATCTGGGTGCGATCGCGGTCGAGCCCGACTTCCAGGCCGCCAAGGAGTGGACGTACCTCCTCGGCATCCGGAGCGGACGACTGCCCGCTGTCACGGCCGCAGCCGACGGGGCCGTGGTTCCGCTTTGGAGCGAAGATCGCGGGGCCCCCTATTGCCGAGGGATACGCGTCGACTCGTGGGTCGAGAACGGCGGCGAGGCCGTGAGCTGCGAGTTCCCGATGTCCTACTTCAACGCGCTCGCCAAGAAGGGGGCCTGGCAATGGATCGAGAAGGGGGAACTTCAGCCCGGCGAGCGATATGTGTGGCTCCTGTGCGCGTACGCAATCGGCGCGGAGCGGCCCGCGGACGATTCGCTGATCGATCTGACGATTTCAGCCAGCGTCTTCGAGGTCGAGGTCCTGACGGACCCGATCCCGCTCGAGCTGAGCCGACTCGAATCGTTTCACCTGCGCGCTACCGCCGTCGGAGAGACGAACCCGATCGACGTGCCCGTGTTCATCGCACAATCGGTGATCGACCAGGCGTGCGAACTCGCCACCGCGGCGGGAGAAAAAGAAACGGGCGGCGTTCTCGTCGGCCGGCTTCATCGCGACGCTTCGACTGCAGAAATCTTCGTCGAGATCGTCACCCAGATTCCCGCGAAGTACGCCGAGGCAAGTGCGTCGAGTTTTTCATTTACACCGGAAACCTGGGGCGCGGCCGACGCGGCCATCGCGTTGCGAGGCCGTCACGAACTCATCCTAGGCTGGTGGCATTCGCATCCGCGGTTCTGCAATCCCAAATGTCCCGAAGAGCAACGACGCGCGTGTCTCTTCGCCGAACCCTTCTTCAGCTCGGACGACATTCATCTCCACCGCGTGTGTTTTCCGCAGGCCTACCAGATTGCGCTTCTGATCAGCGATCTGCCCGACCGCGGATCGACGCCAGCGATTTTTGGCTGGAGGACTGGGATGGTCACGGAACGAGGCTACTCGGCAGTGCCGTAACGAACGGCCGATCTACGCAAAGACCTAACGAAAGGAGACCATGATGCCCCGAAGGCAGACGACGGAAATTCGCGAGAGCCAGCCCCTGACGGGGCTGGATCTACTCGAGGAGAACGAGCGCATCAAGCAGGCCCTCGAACGCGCTCAGCGAACTCAGCAAGAGCTTCGCGAATTGATCGAAAAGATCACGGCCGCACCCTGGCATCCGGCCCTGTTTCAGCGCGCGATCGAAACGCCCCAAGGCGCTCGTGCACTCGTGTGGACCGGCGGTGCCCCGCGCCTCGTCAACCTGCATCCTGATGTGGCGAGCGTCCCGCTCAGATCAGGCGATCACGTGTATCTCGATCACGAGGTGGCCACGATCATGGCCTCCGCCATGGGCGCCTTCGTAGCCCCGATGGACACCGCGAACTTCGACCGGCTGACCAAGGACGGCCGCGTCGTCGTACGCACACGAGGCGACGAGCTCGTGCTCGAGAGCGCGGCCTGTCTCGACGCCGACGCGCTGAGACCGGGCCAGGTGGTGCTCTTCGATCGCGCGTCCCGCATGGCGCTCGAGGTGATGGACGGAATCGAGGGCGAGCAGTATCAGCTCGAAGACGTGGGAGACCTGAAGCCCGATCGCGTCGGCGGGCGTCGTGAAACCCTCGATGATCTGATCAGCACGCTCACAGCCAATCTCGTCGAGCCGGAACTAGCGCGGACCTATCAGTTGGACGGACGGCGCGCGATTCTGCTCTACGGTCCGCCCGGTTGCGGCAAGACGATGATGGCCAAGACCGCCGTTGCGGAAATCCAGCGAATCAGCGGCAAGCGATGCCGCTTCGCGGTGGTTCGCCCCGGTGAATTCCAGAGCGCCTACGTCGGCGAGTCCGAGGCCAACATCCGAAACTGCTTCCGCGCGCTCCGCGAGGCCGCCGGCGATGATCTCGCGGTGCTCTTTCTCGACGAGATCGAATCGATCGGACGCAGCCGGGGATCACAAGGTTCGCGCCATGCTGACCGATTTTTGGCGGCGCTGCTGGCCGAAATGGATGGATTCAGCGAACGCGGTCAGGTTTCGATCCTGGCGGCGACCAATCGCCGCGACCTGCTCGACCCTGCTCTCCTTTCAAGGCTGTCGGATACACAGATCGCGGTGCCCCGACCGGACCGCCAGGCCGCACGAGAGATCTTTGGAATTCACCTCTCGGAGTCCCTGCTCTACGCAAAGAGTGGCGGCGTCAAGGCGGAGAACCCCGGTAGCAGCGAGGCCGGCGACATTCGAAGCGAACTGCTCGAGACGGCAGTCGCTCTTCTCTACGCGCCGAACGCGGACAACGAGATCTGTCGCCTTCAGCTGCGCGACGGATCAAGTCGCGTCGTGGCGGCTCGGGAGTTGATGAGCGGTCGTCGCATGGAACAGCTCGCGGTCTGCGCGAGGGAGCGCGCGTTCCGTCGACATCTTCGCAAGGAGGGGAGCGGCGTCTGCGTGGCCGATGTGGCTTCTGCCGTGGAGACGTGCCTCGCTGAACTCTCCACGACGCTCAGTGTGCATAACGCCCGAGCCTATCTCGACGATCTGCCGCAGGACGTCGATGTCGTCCGGGTCGAATCGATGCAGTCTCAACCCCAACGGAGGCACCGCTACTACCATGCCGCGTAACCCACGAAAGAGCCGATCGGTTCCCAAACTCGTCGGTGCCGATTTCGAGCTCGGCAACTTCGTGCTCGGTCTCGTCCGCAGCGGCGGGACCGGACCCGAGGCGTCCCGGGCACTCCTGCGCGAAATCGAGGGCATTCCCGCCGAGACGGTAAGCTGCTATTCCGGATACGGCTATGGCTGGTCCGGCGATTCGACATACGACGCGCAGGACCGTGGCCGGAAGTTCCTCGCGACCAACGGCGGCTGTGCCTACATCGATCTCGATCATCTCGAGCTTTGTATTCCCGAGGTCCTCAGCGCGTTCGATCACGCGGCGGCGACCGCCGCCATGTTTCGCATCGCACGCGAGGCACAGATTCGCGCAAACCTCGCGCTGCCCGACGGGCAACGCGTTCAGGTCCTGGTCAACAACTCGGACGGTCGCTCGAATAGCTTCGGCAGTCATCTGAACTTTCTCGTCAGCCGTCCGACCTGGGACGACATCATCGAGCGCCGGCCCCATTACCTGCAGTTCCTCGCCACCCACCAGCTCTCGGCCATGATCTATACGGGGCAAGGCAAGGTCGGCTCAGAGAACGGACGTCCCGAAGTCGACTATCAGATTTCGCAGCGCGCCGAC
This sequence comes from Deltaproteobacteria bacterium, assembly GCA_032123985.1. Classification (GTDB taxonomy): domain Bacteria; phylum Myxococcota_A; class UBA9160; order UBA9160; family UBA4427; genus UBA4427. The sequence continues at coordinate 1,524 of JAQBEG010000038.1, read as the reverse complement.
TTCTTCGAGACCGTAGTCGGGACGCAGACGACCTATCGACGGCCCATCGTGAACAGCCGAGACGAGACGCTCTGCGGAAAGAACGCCGATCTGGCACGACTCCACGTGATCAGCTTCGACAACACGCTCTGCCACGGGGCCAACGTGCTGAAAGTCGGAACAATGCAGCTCGTCCTCGCTCTACTCGAGGCGGAGGACGTCGACACGCAGTTGGCGGTCGATGACCTCGTCGCCGCGGCGACGACCTGGAGCCACGACCCGAGCCTGCGAGCCTCCGTTCGTCTCGTCGACGGCAGCCACGCGACGGCGCTCGAGCTCCAGGAACGATTCCTCGAGCGCGCGCTGCATCACCGCGACACCGACGGCTTCGATACGGTCCCGCGCGCGAACGAAATCCTCTCGCTCTGGGAGGACACGCTCTCAAAGCTCGCCGCAGAAGAGTTCGACGCGCTCGCCGGCCGCATCGACTGGATCCTCAAACAACGCCTTCTCGAACGCGCCCTCACTCAGCGAAGTGAGCTCAACTGGAAATCGCCAGAGCTCAGATACCTCGATCAGATCTTCGGCAGCCTGGATCCAGAGGAAGGTCTCTTTTGGCCTCACGTCGGGTCGGGGCTCGTTGAGTCGTGGGTGAGCGACGCGGAGATCACGCACTTCGAGAACGAACCGCCGGAGGACACCCGCGCCTGGGCTCGAGCGATGGTACTGCGGCACTTCGACGGCGATGAGATCGAACGTGTGGATTGGGACCGGATCGTACTCCGAACGAACGAACCCGGGGCACGCAGCCGAGTCGAACTCGCGCTCGATGATCCGCTGGGCTTTACGCGCAAGACAACCGAGTCGCTCTTAGAGGGCGCTCACAACGAAGGAGGTTCCCATGCGAACCCGTGACCGAGACCAGAACGAAGCAGAAACCAATCCACAGATCGCTGGGAGCCCCGCTGCGAGCGGCGCGGCGGCGGTAGCCGACGAGCTTCGTCACCGAGCGCAGCGGCTGCTCGACCTCGGCGACGAAACGATCAGCCAGGCGCTGTCGGAGAACAGCGAGCGCTTTCTTTCGCAGAACCGACAGCGCGGAGGCGAATAGATCATGGACGACATCTTGTTCGGCATGGAAACCGAACTGGCCTTCTCTGCTTTGCACTCCGTGATCCCGGATGTGAAGCAGGAAGCGCTGTTCGACCTTCCTGTTGCGATCGGTTCGGTGCTTCCCGGAACGCTTCTCGATTTGCTGCTCGCCGACTTCATCGCGCTCGGGCGCGATCAGCTGTGTTCGCTGCCCGACGCACAGTCGTCGGGGATCTACCTGGGGAATGGCTCGCGCCTCTACCTCGATGCTGGACGACATCCGGAGTTCTGTACGCCCGAATGTCAAAGCCCCGAAGAGGTCGTGCGCTGGCAGTTGGCCGGTGAACGGATTGTGGTTCAACTCTGTGAGGAGCTGATGAAGCTGCGTCCCGACAATGCCGTCTCGCTGTTTCGTGGCAACGTCGACTACAGCGGCAGCCAGACCACCTGGGG
>JAQBEG010000037.1:0-3445 GCA_032123985.1 Deltaproteobacteria bacterium | reverse complement strand
CTCTGCCGCGCCTACCTGGGATTCACGTTCTGGATGAACGGGATTACGGCGATACAAAGCTCACCTGGCTCGAGTCATCGGGTTCGGTCTAGAGGTAAAGACGAATGGCCGACCAGAAATCGAATCGCAGAGTGGCGCTCTTCCCTGCGAGCTTCGACCCGATTACGAATGGTCATCTCGATCTGATCCACCGCAGCCGTGTGATTTTCGATGAGGTCGTGCTGGCCGTCGCAAAAAACGTGTCGAAGAGCGCGACGTTCGATGCAGAGGAACGATATGAGATTCTGCAAGGCGTGACCGAGGGCATGGAAGACGTTTCGATTCGGGTCTTCGACGGGCTTGTTGTTCATTACGCCGAACAGATTGGAGCCAGCGCAATCATTCGTGGGCTTCGCATGATGTCTGATTTCGAATACGAATTCGAGATGGCCCTGATGAACAAGCATCTCGCTCCGAAAGTCGAGATCGTCTTCTTCATGACGAGCCAGGAATATCTCTACGTGAGTTCGTCCCGATTGAAGGAACTCGTGCGGTTTGGCGCGAGCATTGATGAATTTGTCCCGCCAATCGTTGCCGAGGCCCTAAAGAGGAAGCTTCGCGAATCGCCATGACGGGTCGGCATTGCAAGAACGAGCAGGTGGGTGCTCGGCGTATAGAATCGCGCGGCCGCGCACTCGCGCGCGATCCGATTCGATTCGGCACGAGTGGATGGCGCGGAGTGCTGGGCGAGGCGGTGACATTTCCTCGCTTGCGTGTGCTCGTGCGCTCCGTCGCCGATTGGGTGCGGGAGCAAGAGACGGGCGATCGTGTTCTGATCGGCTTCGATGGCCGGTTCGGCAGTCGAGACATGGCCGAGACGACGGCCCGAATATTGGTCGACGAAGGGCTCGATCCCGTTCTTGCGACGAGGGTCACGCCCACGCCAGCAATCGCGCATGCCTTGGGCCGCGGTCGCTGTGCTGCTGGCCTCGTGCTCACGGCCAGTCACAATCCTTCGCCCTATCACGGGATGAAGGTTCTCGGTTCGTGGGGCGGCTCGGTGACCGACTCGCATATTCGTCGAATCGAGCAGATCGCGATCCTTCGAAGTGAGGATGAGGGTCCACCGCACAGCGATCGACTCGGCCGACGCATAGACTTCAATATGGCGTATCAAGACGCGATCAAGGCGCATCTTGACCTGGACGCATTCCGTGAATCGGGTTTGACGGTGATCTACGACGCGATGCACGGAGCGGGTGCCGGCGTCCTCGACTCTGTTCTCGAGAGCCGTGGTGCACAGGTTCGGTGCCTGCGCGGTTGTCGAGATCCTGAATTCGGTGGTGACGCGCCCGATCCCGTGCCCGAACGTCTTGGCGAGTTGTCATCGCAGACAAGGAGTGCCTCGGGACTCAAGCTGGGACTCGCGACTGATGGCGACGGAGATCGGTTCGGTGTAGTGGACGGCCGCGGTGTTTTCCTAACGGAGACCCAGGTCATCGCGCTGCTCGTAGATCACCTCGCGACGACGGGACAAGTCCGTCGCGGCGTCGCGATCACTGCGGCCACCGGGTCGTTGGTCGAGCGCGTGGCGGCGGAACACGGACTTCCCGTCGAGCGCTTTCCGATCGGATTCAAATCGCTCTCGGCGGCAATGCAGGAGGGTCGAGCGGACGTTGCGGGCGAGGAGAGTGGCGGATTCGCTCTTGCCAGTATGAGTCGGGACAAGGACGGAATATTCGCGGGTTGTTTGCTTGCGAACCTCGTCGCGACGTCAGGGCAACCGCTCGAGTGGCATATCGAACGGCTCGAGTCTCGATTCGGACGCTCCGCATGTGGTCGCACCGCGATTCTTGCGACGCCGGACTTGAATCGGGCGCTCGAACGAATCGAAGCGGATCCCCCGGCGTGTGTAGGGCGGACCCGTGTCGTTGCAGTGGACGGTCGGTGTGGCTTGCGGTTGGAACTGGCAGACGGGGGCTTCGTAATGCTGCGTCGATCGGGTACGGAGCCAATGCTGCGTGTCTATGCCGAGGCAGCGGACACCGAAGGCCTCGAACGACGACTGGAACAATGCCGCCGACTGCTCGAACAAGCCGCGAAGGTAGTCTGAACTACAAAGTAGAGAATCGCGTGCCCGTCGATCGTGAATTGGCTTGGCGGCGCCCAAGCGGGTACGCTTGGGATCCTCGTGGAACAAGTGATGGAATCTTCGGAGGATGGGCCGTGATGGATCCGCGCCGCATATTGCTCGCGATCTCGGGGGGGATCGCGGCATACAAGACGCCCGAACTCGTTCGCGCACTTCGCCGCGCCGGGCACGAGGTTCGCTGTGCGCTGACCCCCGAAGCTGAACGCTTCGTTGCCCCGCTCTCGCTCCAGGCCGTATCGGGCCAGACGGTACGGAAGGATCTTTTCGATCCGGGCGAGGAGGGCGAGATCGACCACATCGGTTTGGCGGATTGGGCTGACCTGGTACTGATCGCGCCCTGTACCGCAAACCTGATGGGAAAAATGGCGCACGGCCTGGCGGATGATCTGGTGACGGCCGTTTTGCTTGCTACGCGGGCGGAAGTGCTCGTCGCACCCGCCATGAATGTCAACATGTGGACGCACAGCGCGACCCAGGCCAATCTTGATATCCTTCGCTCCCGCGGAATTTCGTTTGTCGGCCCTGACGAAGGCGAGCTTGCCTGTGGCTGGGAAGGGCAAGGCCGGATGAGTGATCCGGCGATCATCGTCGAAGCGGTTCAATCTCTTCTCGCACCCAAGACACTTGCAGGGGAGCGCGTGCTCGTGACGGCCGGCGGGACCGCTGAGCCGATCGATGCCGTTCGCTCCTTGACCAATCGTTCGTCCGGAAAGATGGGTTTCGCGATCGCGGTCGAGGCCTATCGCCGCGGTGCTGAAGTCGTCCTCGTCGCCGGTGTGACGGGCTTGTCGACACCGTATGGGATTCGCCGCATCAACGTCGGCAGCGCACGCGAAATGCGCGACGCCGTCCTGGCAGAATTCGAGGAAGCCTCGATCGTGATCAAAGCGGCCGCAGTCGCGGATTTTCGACCGATCGAAGCCGTTATGCAGAAGATCAAGAAAGAAGAGCTTGGCGAAGACGGTCGGATGACACTCGAACTCATTCAAAATCCCGACATTCTTCGAGAGATCAGTGAGCGCAAGGGTGACCGCACTATCGTAGGCTTTGCTGCGGAGAGTCACGACGTGGCGGCGGCGGCCAAACGCAAGCTCGCGCGCAAGGGTTGTGATCTGATCGTCGCAAACGACATCTCTCGTCCGGATTCCGGCTTCGAAGGAGACGAGAATGCCGTGCTTTTCGTATGGCCCAGCGGTGAGATCGAAGCTCTTTCGCTTTTGCCCAAATCGGGTGTAGCAGCCGAACTTTTCGATCGAATAGAGAAGTTGAGAGAGGGGCGATGAGGAGCTGCGTTCGACGGATGCATTTCTTCCT
>JAQBEG010000036.1:0-3383 GCA_032123985.1 Deltaproteobacteria bacterium | reverse complement strand
ACGCTCATCTTGGCGGGGCCTGCGAGCGTCTCGATGATGGCTTCGGCGACCTTGGTGGAATCGGCCAAGATGACACCGATGCCCTGGGTGCCCTCGAGGAGCTTCACGACTACTGGCGGTCCGCCCATTCGTTCGATGCCTGGAATGATTTCCGACACATGGCGGACAAAGAGCGTTGTGGGGATGCTTACGTGATGACGGCTCAGAACTTGAAGAGCTCTCAACTTGTCGCGGGAGACAGAGATTGCGTGGGACGGGTTGACGCAAAAAACCCCCATCTGCTCGAACTGCCGAACCACGGCTGTTCCGAAAAACGTAATCGAAGCGCCAATTCGGGGGATTACGGCATCGTAGCTCGAGAGCATCTTGTTCTTGTAGTAGAGGCGCGGCGAGCCGTGGGCCACCTCAATGGAGCAAGACAATGTGTTCAGAACCCGCGCATCATGTCCCCGGGCCTCGGCCGCTTCCTTGAGGCGGCGAGTGCTGTATAGCTTTGGGCCGCGAGAGAGAATTGCGATACGCATGCTTGCTCCGATGGGCAGCGAATGCCCTGCTCAGGGGATGGAATAGCCTGAGGCGCAGCGTAGCGCTCGCGAAGGATCCTGAATGGACGAGTCCAGCAGAGCCCAGTGGGAACGAGCACATGGCTCGTTCACGCTAGTGGTTGAGTCGCTTCCGGGCGACGAGGCCTCGTGGAAGATCTTGCGAAAGGCGCTGCGGCTATCTCGCGCGGATGATGCGTGGCTTCGCGAGCGCGTCCCCGGAGTGGTTCGGCGGGGCGCGCGTGAAGACTTGCAGACAGTTGCAGAAAGGGTCCGCGCGGCCGGCTATCAGGCCAGCGTGGTCGAGCGAGACGCCGACCTGTCATAACGCGGCTCATCGCCGAAGGCGGGTCGATTCGTTGCCCGATACGGTCTGACTCACCGCATTGAAGAAATGCTGGGATAGAGTGGTGCCCGGGACTGGAGTCGAACCAGCACGTCCTTGCGAACACTGGATTCTGAGTCCAGCGCGTCTACCAATTCCGCCACCCGGGCAGGGCGCAGCAGGGTACGGTGGCTGCGAGATCGCGTCAAACCCGATTTCGAACCCGAGAAAGTTGAGGTGATGTTTGGCAAAGAGGGCGGGGTCCGGGCGAAATCGGCGAGACGGTGGTCGGCAATCCCGTTCAGCGAAACCGGCCGCGCATCGCAAGAAAGAGCACGCACGCGTCCGCGCGAAGGCCGAGACCTCGAAGGGGCGCAACGGAACGCCCTCCTTGAGGCCCGGACCGAATGCAGGTCGCGAGGCGATCGTGAGGGAGATCCAACCGCCTGATGTCAGAGGGCAAGCCTTCGTCGCGGAGGACCGGGACGGTGAACGTTGGCGAGTGGACTGTCTGGGTGAACCGGTCGAGGTCGGATCGCGGATTCTCTTTCAGCCCCTCGCTCCCGAAGCCGAGAAGCGCGGGGAGATGGTACGGCTGGTCGACGGAGTGCGAAGCAGCTGGGTCTGCATCCTTCGTCGAGGCTCGGCCGGACTGCGACTGACGCCGTTCGGTGGTCTCGAGGCGCCCGAACTATCACTCTCGGAGAAGGACTCGAAGGGCGCGGACGACGGAACTCGGGTCGTGGTCGTTCCGCTGGAGAAGAGTCGGAAACCAGCTCGAAAGCAGCCTCGGTTGGAGCGCGGGCGAGGGCGCCTGGCTCGAATTTCGGTGCGCGTCGTCGAGGTCCTCGGGAAGCCTTTCGAACCAGATTCCGATCATCGTGCGCTCGTCTGGAAACACCGCCTCACCACACACTTCACGCGTCGGGGTCGGCTCGAAGTGGAAGAGATCGACGCGACGCTTTCGGCCTCGGAGGTCGAACGGAGAGTCGATCTTCGCCATCTGCCCTTCGTCACGATCGATCCGGCAAGCGCACGGGATCACGATGATGCGGTCTATGCGGAGGATCATCCGCCCGATGCGCTGACGCTCGTCGCTCCTGCGCGGGATCCGAGGCCCGAAGATACGCGCGCAACCGAAACGACATGGACGCGACGCCTCTGGGTCGCCATCGCGGATGTGAGTCATTTCGTTGCCGAGGGAGGCTGGATCGACGCCGAGGCCCGGCGTCGGGGAAACAGCTTCTACTTTCCTGATCGCTCGATTCCAATGCTGCCCGAACGTCTGTCGAGTGATCTGTGTTCGTTGCGGAAAGAAGTCGATCGATTAGCCATGGTGGTGGAACTTCGTATCGACGCGAGCGGACAGGTGGCGGACGCGCTCTTTCATGAGGCGGTGGTGCGCAGTCGCGCCGGGTTGACCTATGAGGACGCGGCCCGATGGCTATCTGAAGTCCACGAGGGCACTTCGGCAGCATCGCCGGGTTCCCTGGAATTACTGGAGTCACCGGAATGGGGAGAATCCCTTCGCTGTCTCGACGACATCGCCAGCGCACTCACGCGCAACCGAACTCAGTCCGGTGCGATCGCACTCGAGCTACCGGAGATCGAGATCACGATCGGCGAGGAGGGACGTCCCGTCGACGCGCGGGTGCGCGAACGAAATCGGGCTCACGTGCTCATCGAGGAGGCGATGTTGGCGGCCAATCGCGCTGTCGCACGGGCCCTCGATTGCGCCGAGCGCGAAACGATTCATCGTGTGCATCCGCCTCCGAGTGGACAGAAGCTGGCCGCCCTCTCGGCGCTGCTCGATCGATTGGGAATTGGCGTCGATGGGGATCTTGCCGAGCCCGGCGTGCTCGCCCGCATTCTTGATGAGGTGAAGGGCACTTCGTTGGAGGAGCGCGTACACACCGCGGCCTTGAGATCGATGAGCCAGGCGCATTATGCCCTCGAGTCGCTCGGCCACTACGCGCTTCGCTTCGATCACTACGTTCACTTCACGTCTCCTATTCGACGCTACGCCGATCTCCATGTGCATCGGTCGTTGAAACGACTGCTTCGTGCGGAGGCGCCGGCCGGCAATGCTCCGGATCGGGCTTCGAGCATGGGCTCGCGACTCTCGATTTGGCTCTCCGGGCGCGAGCGGGTGGCGACCGAAGTCGAGCGAGATGCGGAGGCGTTGGCATGCTGCGCGATCATGAGCGGTCGAGAGGGCGAGCAGTTCGATGCACGTGTCACGGCCGCAACGGAATACGGTGCCTTCGTCCGGCTCGAATCACCGGCGGTGAGCGGCCTCGTCCCAATGCGCGTTCTCGAAGGGAACTGGATTCACGATCCGCAAACCGAAGCACTCGTTGGCGAGCGCTCCGGAATGCGGCTCGGGTCTGGTGATCGAGTGCTCGTCCAATTGCTCGAGGTCGACGGGAATCGAGCGCGTATCGCGTTTGGTCTCGTGACCAGCGGATTCCGACCCGGCCAGTCGAAGTAGGTGACGCCAACATCATGCCGGGGCG
>JAQBEG010000035.1:0-5572 GCA_032123985.1 Deltaproteobacteria bacterium | reverse complement strand
ATCCAGCTGGAATCGCGATCTCGACCGGATCGAGACAGCCGCCATTCAAGGGGATGCGTTCCGAAACGAGTGAACGAAGCACGTAGATCACGGCAGACCGAACGACCGCGGAAGGTGCATTGAGATTCCCGCGCGAAGCCGGCCCCGTCCCCTCGAAGTCGATCATCATGCGCGCCGCGAGATCCGGTGAAGGACGGCCAGCAAGGCCCGACGCATGCTCGATCCTGAGTCGCACGCAGATCGGTGTGCCGTCGTCGAGTGCGTCGGCGAAACGATGGTCGCCTTCTGGAAGCTTGGCCAGCTCGCGCGCAACTTTCGATGCGGCAGCGCGTTGAAGCTGTTGCATCGTGACGTGAACAACTTCGCCTCCGACCTCGAGCACCAGGGCCGAGAGGAGTGCCGCTCCCGCCCGATTCGCCGCAACCATGGCCTCGAGATCCGCGACATTGTCGTCGGGTCGACGTGCCGGATAGGGTCCACTCGCGAGCACCGCGCGAATGCGATCGTCCTCGAAATGTCCTGCGCGCACCAGAGGAAAGGCCTCGATCAATACCCCCTCTTCTTCGAGACAAGTCGAATTAGCGGGCATCGAGCCGGGCGTCTTGCCGCCCAGATCCGCGTGGTGCCCGCGACTCGCTACGAAAAAACTCGGCACGCTCTGCGACGGCAAGAAAACCGGAGTCACGACGGTGACGTCGGGCAGGTGTGATCCGCCGGCGAACGGATCGTTCGTGACGAGAACGTCGCCGACTGCGAAGGGTTCGAAGCGAGCGCGAATCGCCTCCACGGTGTCCGCCATCGCCCCGAGATGAACCGGAATATGCGGAGCGTTGGCGACGAGCCCACCTTCACGATCGAAGACGGCGCACGAGTAATCGAGACGCTCCTTGATATTCGTCGACACCGACGTATTTCGAAGTACCGCCCCCATTTGCTCCGCGATCGACATGAATCTGTTGCCGAGCACTTCAAGACGCACCGGATCGGATTCCGACAGATCGACCACGGCCTCCCTGGCTTCCCGATCGCGGGTGGTGATACGAAAAACGTAGCCAGGTTCTACGAGGAGTTTGAAGCCCGGATCAAGAACGACGGTCCCGGTCGCCTCGAGAATCAGCGCCGGCCCGAAGATTCGATGACCCGCCTCGAGCGTTTCTCGCTGATAAACGGGCGCCTCGACTCTCCCGAGTGCGGGAAACCACGCCGCGGCCATCCGCAGCGGCACAGGCGATTTGGCCGAGGGCGCATTTTCTTGCGAACGGATCTGCGCGGCATACGAAATGCCTTCGTCCCGCTCATGCACCCGTATCCGCAGAGCCTTGATCTCGATCGCCCGCTCATGACGCGCGTATCCAAAGCGTTCTCGATGGGCCGCTTCGAATGCCTCGCGCCAGCCAGCAGCATCCGCGACAGACCCAGAGCTTGCAGCCACGACCGTGACCGCCGTATCGGTCCCCGAATATCCGAGGTCGAGACTTCGCTCGATCTCGAGCCGGTCCAGGACACCCACGTCGCGGATCAACGCGCGAACTCCCTCCTCTTCGAGCACCGTCCACTCTTCATCAATTGAAATCGGCAGCGCCCCCTCCTCCGGCAGCATCCGGCCAATCCCATCGCGCTGTCCGTCCCAGGACAAACGAGCGATTCCGATCCCATAGGCCGAAAGCAGGCCCGCATAGGGATGCAGCAAGATCTGACGGATGCCGAGGCGCTCGGCGATCGCGCAGACGTGCTGGCCGCCCGCTCCGCCGAAGCCAACCAAAACGTGGTCCCGGGGATCCGCACCGCGCTCGACCGACACCTCTATGATCGCCTGGGCCATGCTCGCGTTCGCGATCTCGAAGAAGCCGGCTGCGACCTGCTCCCGCGTGCGTTCGAAACCGGCTTGGCCCAGCGATTCGACCATCTCGTCGAGCGCATGCTCGACCGGTGACAGTGTCAAATCAAAGGGAAAGCGATCGGCCGCGACGCGACCGAGCGCCAGATTGATATCCGTCACGGTCAGAGCGGTCGCCGTCGTATGTCCATCAGAATCCTGCAGGCCATAACAGATCGGCCCGGGCTTAGACCCCGCACTCTCGGGACCGACCGTCAGGCGAACGCCATCGAAGCGACATAGCGATCCTCCACCAGCAGCGACGGTGTGAATGCGCAACATCGGAGCCTTGACGCGCACACCTCCGACTTCACTTTCGAAGGTGCGGTCGAGCGAGTCGCCCGAAATCAGCGAGACGTCCGTCGAGGTGCCGCCCATGTCGAATCCGATCGCGCGCGGATGACCCGCCGTGCGCGCAACTTCGCGGGCCGCGACGACACCGCCGGCTGGACCGGAGAGCAACGCATTCGGGCCGCGAAAGCGTTCCGCGTCCGTGAGCCCGCCGGAGGACTGCATGAATCGAAGCTCCGCGCGGGGTAACGCCCGATGCAGGTCATCTAGATGGCCGTGCAGCAGTGGAGTCAGGTATGCGTCTGCAATCGCCGTCTCGCCTCGTGAAAGAAAACCGATCTCGCGGGCCAACCGATGCGAACATGCGACGTACTCGAACCCCACTTCGCGCGCGATGACGGCAAGTCTTAGCTCATCCTCTGGGAACGCATATGCATGCATCCAAACAATCGCGAGGGACTTGGCACCTTCGCCCCGCGCCGCACCGAGTACCATGCGCGCCTCGTCCAGGTCGAGTTCTTCGACAACAAGACCCTGTGCATCTCGGCGTCCCGAGGTTTCCAGTCGCCAACGCTGGAGCCGTGGCGACTTCTTGATCTCGAGGTCAAAGAGTTCTGGACGCTCCTGGGTTCCGATATCGAACACACCCGAGAGGCCGCGATTAGTCAGCAGGGCAGTCGGCACGCCGCGCCGCTCGAGCAACGCATTCGTCGAGACCGTGGTTCCGAGTCTGACACGACATTCGAGCGTCGTCGTGCTCGTCGTCTCACCGGCCATAGCGAGGATCGCACGGATCGCCTCGACCGGGGCCTTGTCAGAGGAGAGGATTTTCGTCGTGTAAATTTTGCTGTTCGGGCAAATGCCCAGACAATCTGTGAAGGTGCCGCCCCGATCGATCCAGAATTGCCATTGCGGCTTGGACATGGACGTGGACATCTAGATCCGATCCGTCATGAGTTGTTCCGATGCAAAGGCGAGATCGACACAGATCGGGTCTAGCCCCTGGCCGGGGGCGACGGTCGCCGGCGCAATTTTGCAAGTAGGCGATCGAGACCTTGCCGCATCGGTTCGTCTCCCGCCCATCGGACGCCAAAGACCACTACCAGCCCATACAGACCACCACCGAGCAGGAGTGAAATCAAGGGAGAATCGACGAGACCATTCAGTCCATCGATGAGCATCGCGGCCGCCGAGCCCGCCACGAGTGTGATTGCGAGGGTGCGACCCAACGTCTCGGCCAACGTCGTCAAGTTGGGTGTGCCGCATCGGGCGCGCAGCCAGATGATCGTGACGGTTGCATTGAATGTGATGGCGGCGGCGGACGCCATCGCGAGGCCGGGGACGCCGGAGTTCAACCCACCCCACAAGTAGAGCGGAAAAACCGCAAGGGCGGTCACAGTGCTGAGCGTCATGGCGCGCCACATCTCACCCCGGGCATAGAAGCCACGAACAGCGACCTGCTGAAGCACCCATCCGGGAATCGCGCAGGCCAGGATCACCAGGAGCCCAGCAACCTCGCTCGAATTTGCAGCGGTGAAGCGACCATGCTGATAGAGAAGTTGAACGACCGGTAGGCCCAGCACGACGAGGGCACCAGCCGCCAGCAAGCCCAGACCGAGTGTGGCGCGAAGCGTCGTTGTCAACAGGCCGTCGAAGCCGGCGCGGTCCTCCCGTTGGAATAGCGCCGCCAGCGACGGCAGAAGGGCCGCCCCGACCGCCTGCCCGACAACGCCGACAGGTGCCATCATGATCTTGCGGGCGTAGGTGATCGCCGCGATCGCGCCCTCGGCAAGCTGGCCCCCGATCCACTTTTCGTACCACTCATCGACGGTCGTCAGACCGAGACCCAACATCAGCGGCAATGCAAGCCAGATGTACTCGCGGAATTCGGTGCCAAACGGAGCGACACGAATACGGCCGACCGCACCGGGCAGTCGACGCAGCGCGAGCACGGGGATGGCCCATTGCCCGATCGCAGCACCGACGAGCGTGCCCCACGCAAAACCCTCTGCACCCGCGATGAGCAGGCCACCCACGATCGGCGCTGCGCTGTAAATGACGGCTGCTCCGGCCTGTGGCGCGAACCGTCCATGGGCCATCAAGACGCCGCGCAGAATGCCACCGGTCAAGAAGAAGACCTGGGCCGGCAACACGATCCGCATCAGCCTGGCGGTCTCGACGATGGTGGATTCATCGAATTGATTGAACTGGAATCGAATCAGCGGCTCTGCGAAGAACCAGAGCAGGACGGTCAATGCGATCGAGAACATCGCGACGCTGCCCACCACGGACGATGCGAAGTGCGCCGCGGCTTCCGGTCCCTCGTTCTCGAGCCGTCGGATATAGGGCGGGGTCACGGCGATGGCGGCGGCGCCGGCCGCCATCAGGTAGCCCAACATGTCGGGAATCATGAAGGCCGCAAAATAAGCATCCGCGGCGGCCCCGATTCCCACTTGGGTTGCAAAGAGCGCGTCGCGAACGAACCCGAGCAGGCGCGCCAGTAACACGCTGGCGGCGAGCAGTCCGGCGGCACTTGCTATGCCTCGGCCCGAATCACTCATGTCGCTCACAGCTTTTCGGTTCGCCCCCGTCACCGGGGATTCGGTTCGCGCCAGATCGCACCGTCCCACGCCTCCACCACGTAGTCATCACCGTCGCGGCCTTTCGCGAAGGGATAATCGAGGGGCACCTTGCCATGGGGGGTATCTAGAACGTACTGGGGAATCGCAAAGCCGCTTGTGCGACCACGCATCTCTCGAAAAAGCGCGAGCCCGTCCTCGATTGGCACCCGGAAATGTTCGGTACCCTCGAGAAGCTGCGCCTGATAGACGTAGTAGGGACGTACTCGCATCCGCACCAGGGTTTCGCAGAGTGTCTGCATGACTTCGAGGGAGTCGTTGACGCCCTTCAACAGCACACTCTGGTTGCCCACCGGAATGCCGGCCCGCAGAAGCCGGTCACAGGCGTCTGCGGCGTCCCGTGTCAGCTCGCCTGGATGATTGAAATGGGTATTCAGCCAGATTGGATGAAACTGTTCGAGCATTTTACAGAGGGAATCGGTCACTCGGAAAGGCAGGGTCACCGGGAGCCGTGTCCCGAGCCGGATCAGTTCGACGTGGGGAATCTTGCGTAAGCGCATCAGTAGCCACTCGAGCTTGTGATCCGAAAAGATCAGCGGGTCACCACCGGTCAGCAATACATCGCGAATCTCGGGCGTAGCCGCGATCCAGTCGAGAGCGATCTCGAGTTCGCGCTTCTGCATCGGCCAACCCTCCTCCCCGACCATTCGTTTGCGCAGGCAGTAGCGGCAATAGAGCGCGCACTCGTTGTTCACACAGAATGCGATTCGGTCCTGGTAGACTCGGATCACGTTTTTCACCGGTGAATGCCCAACTTCGCCGAGCG
>JAQBEG010000034.1:0-5471 GCA_032123985.1 Deltaproteobacteria bacterium | reverse complement strand
GTACAAGACAGCGCCCAAGCGAGGTCGTGGAACGGAGAAGACGACGCCGGCGGTTTCACTCTAGCTAGGACCGGCGCGCATTCTGGCCCCAATCATGCCCCCGCTCATGCCCCTACTCATGCCCCTACTCATGCCACGATGATGATCAGGGGCCGACATGCACCTCGAAATTCGCAACATCCGCGAGGTCGTCCGTGGCGATTTTGAGTTTGAGCTGCCAGACCCCGCCCATGTGGAATTTCATTCCATCGATACGGTAGTCGCCATTTTGCAAGGGCTGCGCAATCCGCGGCCGAGTATCGAGACCGTGGCCGTGCTGGGGCATCCCACCGTCGATCGTCAGGAGGATTGGCACCATGCGCGCTCCGTTTGCATCCTCGACTCGAACCACCCAGGCATGCAGGCGACGTAGCGGGATCTCTCCGTCTTCTGGCCAGATGGAGACCCGAAAGACACCTTGCTCCGAAGCTTTCGAGAAGGCGTCTTCTGGTCGATTCGAAGCGGGTGAATATTCGTCCGAGGATGAATTGCCAGAGCGATCGGGAGTGGGATCGGCGGTATTGGTGAGCGTCGAATCGCCCTCCGGAGGTTCGAGCCAGCGCGATGGTGTCGCTACTGTGCCGTCGAGCGAGGCGAGAAAGGCGACCAATGCACGACCCTCTTCGTCGCTGATCTCGAGAGGCGCGATCTCGATGGGCTGATCGCCGTCGGCGTTGGGATTTCGGTAATGCTCGATGACTTCGCCTAGCGTCTCGAGGCGACCATCGTGTAGATAGGGCGCAGTTCGCGTTAGTCCGCGAAGGGTCGGCGTCTTGAATTTTCCGAGCTCTGCCGCCATATGGCTCTTGTTCAAGAAACGCAGCTCACGGCAGTCCTCCGGAGCCGAATCACTGTAGGGGCCGAGGCAGTTGAATGGATCGATGAGTACCGCCTGTATGCCCAGGAAGCGTCCAAAATCCGGCAGGCCGTCGGTCGTTGACGCCGTACCGACCTCATGGAAGCTGGCATTGGTGAATAGGGGACCGTTGTGGCAGCGCAGGCAGGGGGTTCGCTCGGGATCGACGAAAAGCCGCAAGCCCTGGAGTTCGATTGCGTTCAACTCAGCATTCCCGGTCGTCGGAATTCCGCTGCGCAGGTTCTGGACGTATCGATCAAAACGTGATGGGCCCGGCTGCAGCAATCGCTCATACGCCCCGATGGCTTTTCCGATGTTGGCAAAGGCTCGATCGACGATTCGACGGTCATCGGCCGACATGCGTGTCCAGGCCGCCCTTTCGTTCAGGTCGCCGAACGGTCCAGCGCGATCGGGAAATCGATCTCGATCATCAAGCTTGGGTGCGACGCCAAACACCTGTCTATACAGCCCCTCCGTCGCCGGATCCGTCGTGACACGTCGTACGACGGCAAGACGCGTATTGCCCATTTCGGCGGCGGCCTCGAGAGGCGCGAGCGCCTGCGCCCAGAGACTGTCCCGGCGTCCATCCCAATACATCCAGGGGAAATGAGCCGCGCCAATCAGGCTCGGAGAGTTTCGACCCGTTACTCCGATTCCGCGTGCGGTCGTCAGTCCGTCTGTGTATAGAAGCGCGGGCTGGTGACAGCTCGCGCAGGCGATACTGCCGTTCGCCGAGAGACCCGGGTCGAAGAACAGGCGGTGTCCCAGTCGGGCGGCTTGTGGAGAATCCGCGACTCGATTCGAAGGCGATTCGGGCGCCGGTCCGAGCGTCCAGATGCTGAGGGATTCGAGCAGCGCCTGCTCGGACTCGGTCCATTCCGAAACGCTGGACGTTGCGGTCGACAAGATCTCGAGGTTCCTCGAGTCTGTCTGCGAGTCGCTACACGCGGAAGTCAGAAGAAGCGCGCCCAGGCACGACGCAAGCTTCGAACTCCGCGAGTGATTGCTCGAGCGAGAAGTCATCCAGTCTTGTAGCGAAAACTTGACCGACGCGA
Organism: Deltaproteobacteria bacterium; assembly: GCA_032123985.1. Lineage (GTDB taxonomy): Bacteria > Myxococcota_A > UBA9160 > UBA9160 > UBA4427 > UBA4427. The sequence continues at coordinate 3,521 of JAQBEG010000034.1, read as the reverse complement.
CCGCAACGAGCAGCAGGACAAGGAATATCTGTCCACCGGCGCTTCCGGCTGGCACCCGCGGCGCCAACGGGCAGAACATCGGATCGGGGAGACAGCTGTCTTCGTTCGTCGCGTCGTACTGATCTGTGATCGTGTCTCCGTCACTGTCGACCAGCGAGGATTCTTCGAAGTCAAAGAGCCCGTCGCCATCGCCATCCACGCCTTCGCCCTCATCGAAGTCCAGCATACCGTCGCCGTCGGTGTCCCGGAAACAGACCGCAACGAAGGCCGTCGGAATGCACGGGTCATTGATCGCCGAATCATTGACGTTGAGCGTTCCGTCTCCGTCGCTATCGAAGTCGTCCATATCGTCGGCTTCTGCTTCTCGGAGGAAACTAACGAGAGAGTCGACGACCGTTGGAGCGAGTCCGCTGAATGCGGTATGGGCGGTCACCGCGTCGCCGAGCGTCGCAGCTGAGCCGTCGTGCAGGTAGGGCGGGTTGTTCCACGCGCCGAGCAGTCCCGGTGTGTCGAAACCATCGAGCACGCCCCCAAGCCGCATTCCGCTGCTGCTCGTGTTGATCGTCCCGATATCGTGGCGCACGGCGAGCGGAGAATCATTCAGCGCGGGTTGGGCATGGCAATCGAGACATCCCAGTGCCGCGAAGTCGTTCTGGCCCTGCAATGCACTCGCACTGAGTGTCCCGGCGTTCGGCCGGTACGGGCTTTCCGGAGCGGCTGCGAGCGACGCGAGATAGGCGGCCAGCGCGTCGAGATCGGGGTTCAAGCCCGCTTTGGGTGCACCGAGCGGATCGCTCGTCGAGGCGAACTGCGCCGGCGTCAAGAATCCGAATCCGAGTCCCAGGGCCCGCAACTGACCGTCGAAGTCCTGAATCTCGTCGAAGTTGCCCGTCCAATGCGAGAGTCCGTGATCGGTGCCGTGACCTCGCAGCGAGGGGGTGCTGCGCAAGCCTTCGCCGAAGCCGCCGAAATCCCAGACGCGACCGTCGTGTCCGGCATCACTATGGCAGGAAGCGCAGCTGATGTAGTTGTCGAGGGAGATCCGATCGTCCTCGGCGTCGTAGAAATGCTGCTTGCCGAGCAGGACGACCGGGTCGAGCGCCTCGCTGCTCACCACACTGATGGGAGAGAGCAAATTCGTGGCGGGCAGATTCGTCTCGAGCATTTCGGTTAGGTCGAAACGCGAGAGACTGCGATCCATGAAGTTGTGCACGTAGGCGATACTGCCGTCGGTCGAAAGGGCAACGCTTTGCGGTGCTCGACCCGTCGGGAGACGCATCAGCTGGAAGCCTTTCATGATGTCGTAGACCGCTAGCTCGCGGCTCGTTTCGAGTGTGACGAAGAGATAACGATCATTGCCGCTCAGCGCGGCGCCAGTCGCGAGACCCGCGTTGTCGTGGTCGATTCGGAAGGCAGTGTCTTCGGTTTCACTGCCGAGCAAAATGCGCGAGGTATTCGCGCGGACAGTAGACTCGAAGCTGAGCCCTGGGTTCTGCCTCAGCAGGCCTGCCAGGATATTGTCCTTCTTGCTTGGAACGTACGCGTATTGCTCATCGAAGCTCATGACCGCCGGGCCAAGATAGTTGGGCATTCCCGGCCCCTGGCTCTCCGACTGTCCTCGAGCGTCATACGTAATTGGAATCGTCGTCTCGAGCGTGAGCGCCCCCGGCTCGACGGAAAACACATTGGACGCCCCGTTGGCAACATCCACGACAAGCGTGCTCTCGCCTGGAATCGGCGATGTGATGAAGTCATTGACGAGCAATCGCGAATCGTCGAATCGCATTGCGAGATGCCGCGGACGGCCGCTCAGTTGGAGGCTTGTGGTCAACGAGTCGTCACTACTCGCTCGCTTCTCGAGAAGAGCCAGGGTCTCGAGGACAACGAAGTAATTCGATCCGTCGGCATTGAAGACGATCCCGTGCGGCTGTGATCCTCGGGCGAGCGCAACGCTGTGGTCGACCGTCAGCAAGAGCGTGTCGATGACTGAAATGGATGCGGAGCGCTTGTTCGTGACATAGACGCGATTCGAACCCGGCTGCTTGGCCAGCGCCCAGGGTGCGTCGCCTACAGGAATCTCTGCCACGAGGTTCCCGGCGTTGTCCGAGACAGACACCGAATCGTTGTCCGGATTCACGTTCCAGATTCGGTCGGCGCCGCTCGACGTCTCAACGATGAGGGTGCTCGAACTGCGCGGCGGTTCGGGCAGAGGCAGGACCACATCAAGCATCAGGAGATCGAGCGTGGCAGTCGAGGTGAGTCGCGCTGTCGGCGTCGGATAATCTTCTCCGCTGCGATCGTCGAGCACTTCCCAGACGACGCCATCCAGACTGCCTTCGAAGTACCAGCGGACCGGATCGCGGCCGATTTCATCATCCGCGGTCGTGAAGCTGTATGCGTCGATTTCGACGGGCAGGCCGTAATCGTAAACGAGCGCACCGCGGTTGAAATCGAGCCACTTGGTGTTCACGTCCGCATCGTCGGCACGGATCGGCTCTTCACCGACCGGATTGTTGCCGCCCGGATTGATGACCGCCGAAGCGTTCTGGCGCAGGCCGAGCGTGAAGAGCGAAAGCTCCGAGATCTGAACGCCATTCGCGCCCAGGTCATCTCGCAATTGCGTCTGTCGGAAACGGAAATAGCGATAGCCCGGCAATGCGGTTGGGACGAGTCGTGCATCCGCCCAGTCTCCGTGATCGCCACACGTGACGCCGTTATCGGCAACCTTGAGCGTCATGATCGTTGCGCCGCTCACGTCGAGATCGATCGAAACCGTGGCGGTCGAATCGATGAAATTGCCACTCACGAACGCATTCACGCCGTCGAGATCGACTTCGAAGTGGACGTCCCCGCACTGACCGTCGCGCTCGTCGTCGAGCCCGATATCGGAAAGGAAGCGATCATAGAGACCGTCGAGGCGCACGGAGGTTTCCGAATACGCGTGAGTCCCGATGCCCTTCGGGTATGCGACGCCATCGAGTCGGATGGGATTGCCATCCCCAGCCGCCTGTTCGCCGTTGCTCTGATCGCGTTCGGCGGGCCCCCAGAAGTTCTGTTCGAATTCCCAGGGCAGGTCTGAAACATAGACCGCGCCATCGCCAGGCGGAACGATATTTCGGATCACCTGAATCGTCTCGCCGATCGACGGGGTGCCGTCGTTATCGAGCGCAAAGAGCCAGTAGTTCCCCACTATGAGTACATTGGGATTTGCTGCGAAGGTCAGCGTGAAGGTCCCATCACCGTTGTCGATCGATGCGACAGGCATGAAACGCTGGTCGGTGTTCATGTGATGCGTCGTTGCCGACAGTCTCACGATTGAAAATGACACGGTGTCATTACTTGCGGTGACCACGAGATCTTCGCTGGCGCGAACCTGAGGACTGCCGGACAGAGTCAGCGTGGGTCGCGTCGCCGGGGAGTCGTCAGCCTCGAAGAGGTAGGGTGGCGAGAAAATCTGGCCGTCGAGATGGTTGGCGTTGCAGTTGCCACATGCCCCCCACCTGCGGAAAGGACGCGCGCGT
>JAQBEG010000033.1:0-5138 GCA_032123985.1 Deltaproteobacteria bacterium | reverse complement strand
TCCTTCAACGGCCGTTCGGCCGAAGGCGGGCCCCGACGGTGGGGCCGCGAGGACTGTACGGAGAACCGAGGAAAGGCAGGAAGAAGCGCTGAGCTACGCGGATGGTCTCGAGATCTTCACCGCGCAGCGGTTTCGTTCAACCCTCGGACTGTACGACCCTCCTCGGACTCCTCGGACACGGGAAAGGGCGACGAACTAACAAACCGTTGATCCGCCGCCCTTTCCGCACTGACTCAAAATCCTTCCCGCAAGGGAGTGCTGGTTCGAGCCCTGCCTCCGGCACCAACGGTCCGAAGGTCACCAGAAGTGCGTCAGCCCCGGAAGATAGTCGCCCCATGCCATTCGAGCGCTGTTTTGCTCGGCTGAAGCACGCTTTCGGGTGGGACTTCTATCCGAGAGTTGTTGAGTTCATAGTAGCTGCGACCATTCTTGAATTCCTCCCGCAGCCGATTGCCCACTCGGAAGAAGTAGTCGGGAGTGACGGTCACATAGCCGAGGTCGAATAGCCGGTGGAGGTCCCGTCGCAGCAGTAACCCGTTGTCCACGTCATGCGGCCCCCTCTGGCGTATGGGCGGATGTGCGCAGCCTCGAGCACAGGTTGCGAGTGTTCGTGCGTGACCGCGCAGGCGCCCTTGTACGCATCACGTACGGCGAAGCTGAAAAGTCCCTGGCCCAATCGCGGTCTCACCAAGAGCGGGCTACCGTACCTTGCGGCGTCGCGGTCAGTGGCTTCCTCGACATTCCAGTCCCGAGCCCCCTCGCGAACTCTCGCGAGACAGTCGGCCAAGACTCGAGCTCCTTCGCCTGAACTGAGGTCGTACGACTTCCCTTGCTGAATGCCCGTTCTTGCCCAGTCGCGTTGCGGAACCACGGCGATGCCGCGGGGGAAGAAGATCGGGGCCGAGATCATGATGCAGCCGATCTTGAACTGCCCGGCTCGAGTCTCGGGGCTGTCGTCGCCACGTAACCGCACGATGCGATCGACCATCACTTCGAAGTCCGGAGCGCCGTTCATGGGCCCAAACGCGTCCCACGCCTGCCAGGCGGGCACTATCTCAAACCGCTCGAAGAATCCGAAACCCACGATGTCTCGCAGCGGCGCGCGGAGCTTGAAGAAGAACAGATCGCCACGAGTGAGCGCACGAAACGCGCGGTTCCCGTGCGGTTGCCAAAAGTTGACTTCCTCCACGCGCGGCTGGACGGAAAGGAAGTCGTACCAGTCGGGATCCGTGAGGCCGATGTATCCCCGGTTCAATGCGGTTCCCCTCGCCGGTCGAGCTTACTCGAATTCCGTACTCCTCCTGAAGCAATCAGCCATTGATTGGGGCGCAGGGGCGTAGGCCTGACGCGATCGGCCCCGAGACCGTTTCGATCCGTCGGCGAGCACGCATGCAGGCAGGCGCGCGTCGCATCGGAAAACGAAACCGTCGCCATCCGGCTCGATCGTCCATTCGCCAATAGCCCGTGGATCGTCCGCGAATCGCGCATGACGCCGCTCAGTGAGCGCGGCAACCACGGAGCCTGTCCATGGTGGAATGCCTGGACCGCCCACCAACTGCTTCATGTTGTCGAGGTGATGCGGCTCTCCCCAGATCGGCATGGCGAGAGCGTGCGCATTCCAAACCGTGATCACGATCTTCAAGAGCTTTCGCAGGACGTCGATCGGGGGAACCTCCGGGAATTGCGCGAACAGTGGCTCCCCGAACTCGAGAATCGTCATCGAGATCTTCGTCTTCGGTATCCGCACACGGGTGTCTTTCGAACTCACGGGCTATCGACCTCCGTCCCGAAGTGTCGCAGTGCCTCCTCGTCGTACTCGATCTTGCGCCCGTCCGTCGGTTCGAGTTCGGGCAGCATGTCTTCACGGCCATAGCCGATCGCACGGTACGCTCGTAGCCGCTTCTCGAACATGCGGAGCAAGACGGGAACGTCGCGATCGACGTAGTCAAAGATCCGAACTTCCGTTTTCCCAGGATGAAGGCGATGAAGTCGCCCGGTGTACTGGGCTAGGGTGCCCTTCCACGATACGGGCATGGCGAGGAACAGCGTGTCGAGGCGAGCATCGTCGAACCCTTCGCCGATGTAGCGGCCGGTCGCCAGCACCAGCCGTTCCTCATCGTCGGGAACTGCCGCGAGGCTCGCTGCAATCTGGGAACGCTCCTTCGACGTCATTCCGCCCCGCAGAACCAGAAGGTGACGAACAAAGCCCTGCAAGCGGGCCGCCAGAAACTCGAGATGATCCCGGCGTTCCGTCAGGACGATGGGGCTGCGTCCTTCGTGGACCGCGGCGATGACGTCGTCGAGAATGAGCCGATTGCGTGCATCGTCGACGGCGAGCGCCCGGTAGACGTCCTGGATCCCGCGGTCGACCGTGGGATCCTGCATTTGAAATTGTGTCTCCCGTACGACGAGCCGATGATTGAACGGCCGGCGGGCCGCATGACTCCTCGGATCCACCTGAAACCGTATCGGCCCGAGATGCATCTCGAGGATCGGGTGGTGACCATCTCGACGATGGGGTGTCGCAGTCAGGCCCAAGACGTACCTGGCTTTCACCTCGGACATCACGCGCTCGAAAGAAACGGCGGGAACGTGGTGACATTCGTCGACGATCACGTGACCGTACGACGCGACGACGTCGTCCACGCGACCTTCGCGGACCAGACTCTGGATCATGGCGACATCGATCGATCCGGTGACCCTGCGTTTGCCTCCGCCGACTCGGCCGATGGTCTTCTCGTCGACGCCGAGGAACATCGACAAATGCGTGACCCACTGGTCTAGGATCGGACCACGGTGGACGAGGACCAGTGTGTTCCGGCCGCGCGCGGCGGTCATGTACGTCCCGAGGACAGTCTTCCCTACTCCCGGAGGAGCGACGAAGACTCCGATGTCGTGCTGGAGTAGAGTCTGGGCCGCCTGGTCCTGAATGGTGGTGAGATCGCCTCGAAACTCAGCCCGCAACTCCTGGCCCCCGTACCGTGCGTCTTCGATCGTGAGCGTGACACCGTGCTCGCGAAGTAGTTCTTCAATCTCGGCCTGGCAACCTCGAGGAAGCGCCACATGCTTCGCGAGGTCCTCGGCGCACGTGATAACGCGAGGCGTCATGGCGGTCGACAGCCGCATCCTCTGTTTCTTGTAGAACTCGGGGTTCTGGAAGGCGGCGATCCGTTTGATCGCATTCAGAAGAGCGGAAGGGAGCTCTCCTTTCTCGACGAAGAGCCGTTGCGAAATAACGGCGCGCGCTTCTCGTGGAAGTTGGCCCGCAATCGCGAGGCGACCGGTAATGCCAGAAGGCGCTTTCATCCATGGCGTGTCGCTCTCGTCATCGCCGGACTCCGCAACGCGCACGCCGATGACTTGCCCTCGCCGAGTCCCTTCCTGCGCAATCCGTTCGACCAAGTCAGGCCGCATCGGCGTGATCGAGGCGAGATACGCCCACTGGTCGGCGTGCGGGCTGAACCCATCGTCGAGAAATACCGTGTTGCCGTTTTGGCGTGCGTCGTGCTGGAGTGGCAGAGCGATCAGATTCCCGAAGCCGCCCCGAGGCATGGTGTCCTGGTTCGGGAACAACCGGTCGTAAGAGTCCATGGTCAGCTCGTGGCGTCGACTCATGGTCTCCGTTATCAGGTAGCATCCCATTCTTCGCGCGACATTCGCCGTTACGGGCTCGGCGAAGAAGAACCACGCGTGGGCGCCGTTACCGGAGCGCGAACGCTCGACGGAAACGGGTACGCCCGTCTCTCGGCATGTCCCGATGAGAGCCGCCACGTCGTCCTGCCACGAGGCCTTATCGAAGTCGGCTGCGAGAAACCAGCACGTCTCGTCCCCGAGGAGGGGATAGACGCCCATCACGTGGTGCCCCTTCAAGTGATTGAGGACTGCCTGGTCGTCGACGGCCTGGAACGCCTGGTTGGAGCATTCGCCGCACTTGATGCGAGGAAGGTCGCAGACTCCGCGCACGAACTTGTTCGCGCAAGCCGGCGCATAGCCTGCCTTGCCGGTTTTTTTGCTTACGAAGCGCGTGGGAAACACATCGGCTCTGCCCCGAAACAGCGAGCGGAACAGACGGACTTTCTCTGCCGATGTCGGAGGCGTGCCGGTGCCGATGTCGTGAGCCGCGTCCGCGGCGATACTCGGTGCCAGTTCCTTGAGTTGGTCGCGGAGAGCCTGTATTTCCTCTCGAGCCTCCTGCCGCTGTCGCTCGAGAGAAGTGAGGCGCACCTCCTTCTCCGCGATCCGCCGAATGAGATCCTCGCGGGAGGGATTCATAGAAAGATCAATCACGGAGGTGGCTGCGTTCTAGGCCTCGCCCGACGTGTCCGCGAGGTCCGGGATCTCATCTGGAGTCAGCCAGCGCACTTTTCCATCGCGCCATTCCGGAACGGGGTTCCCGGCCCGTTTGTGGGATCGCAGCGCATCGCCCACGGCTCGGGCCAACGCTTTCTCGACGACGTTCACGTCCTGAACTCGCTCTTCCGCAGAGTCGGGTCTTTCAAGGTCGCTCACGATAGACCTCCGAGATTCTCCGCCAGAGCGATTGGTCGGCGACTTGCGGCGCGCGCGCACCGCGTCCCGATGCGACCAGTCGCGGCCGGCCCGCACGCGAGTTGTCGAACATCTGCCAAGAGTCGACAAGGGGCAAGTAGAGTCGGAAGAAGTTGCGAAGTCCCCGGTCGTATCGGCGGCGCACGGTTTCTTCGGGGACATCGTGACCGCCGAACCGCACGCGGGCGGCCACACGATCCACCGCGAGGTTCGCACTTTCGAGCCATAGGAACAGCACGTGGACATGGTACCCACTGCGCTTCAGGCGGGCGAGCCACGGCGCGAAGCTCCGGCTTGCGAGGGTAGTCTCGAACGCGAAGTCGGCTTGAGCCTCAGCCAGATACCGCATCCGCTCCAGCATAGCGCGGCCGGCAGGGATGGCGACCGAGTCCGGCCGGAACGCGGATAGGCCGCCCGCGATGACGTCGGCGTTGACAAACTCTGATACCTGCAAGGCGTCTCGGAGCAGCGACGGCGCCGTTGTGGACTTTCCTGCACCGTTGGGACCAGCGATCACAATAGCGAGGGGGCGATGCAGAGCCATCGGTCAGTCCTGGCCGAGAGCAGGTTCGACCCGTTCATGCCCAACC